>CACZFT010000005.1 GCA_902780535.1 uncultured Selenomonas sp.
AAAGCCAAAGGCGAAGACACCTGCATCTGCCCCGCCTGCCAGAACGGCAAAGTCCTGCTGGCGCACGAAAAAGAACTGCTCGGCTGATTTTACCCTTTACAAAGCCCGGACGGAGTAGTATAATAATCCTCGTTCGGGACGTAGCGCAGTTTGGTAGCGCGCTTCCTTGGGGTGGAAGAGGTCGTGGGTTCAAATCCCGTCGTTCCGACCATTTTGAAAATTGCCGTTGCTCAGCTTTTTGCTGGGTGACGGTTTTTTGTATACCGAAATTATGGTATAATATAAAAGTATCAATTTTTCCACGGGGGGCTTTTATGAGCGTTTTGCAGGTGAGCCATCTCTCGCACAGCTATGGCGGGCGGGAGATTTTTGAGGATGTTTCGTTCCGTCTGCTCAAGGGAGAGCATGTCGCGCTCGTCGGTGCGAATGGCGAGGGCAAATCGACATTTCTTTCCATTATCACGGGGCAGCTGACGCCGGATGCCGGGACAATCGAGTGGGCGCGGCGCACGAAAGTCGGGTATCTCGACCAGCATGCGACGCTCGTGCCGGGCGCGACGATTCGTGAGACGCTCAGGACGGCCTTTGACGCGATGGTGCAGATGGAGCAGGAGATGCTCGCGGCTTACGACAAGATGGCGGAGGCGACGCCAGAGGAGACGGAGCGCCTGATGAAGGACGTCGGCGACATCCAGGATTTGCTCGAAGCGGGCGGCTACTATACGATTGATGCGAAAATCGAGGAGACGGCGGCCGGGCTCGGGCTCATGGACATCGGCCTCGACCGATGCGTCGACGAGCTCTCGGGCGGCCAGCGCACGAAGGTGCTCTTGACGAAGCTGCTTCTCGAGCATCCCGACATTCTGATTCTCGACGAGCCGACGAACTACCTTGATGTCGAGCATATTGCGTGGCTCACGAAGTACCTGCAGGACTACGAAAATGCCTTTATCCTCGTCTCGCATGACGTGTCGTTTTTGAATGCGGTCACGAATGTCATCTGGCATGTCGAGGGACTCAGCCTCACGCGCTATACGGGAAGCTACGAAAAGTTCGAGGAAATGGCAGCGCTGAAGCGCAAGCAGCAGGATGCGGCATATGCGCGCCAGCAGGCGGAAATCGCAAAAGAAAAGGATTTCATCGCGCGCAACAAGGCCCGTGTCGCGACGCGCGGCATGGCGAACAGCCGCCAGAAGCGCCTCGACAAGATGGAGGTCCTGACGAAGCGCACGGAAAAGCCGAAGGCGCATTTCCATTTCGAAGTGGACCGCACGCCGTCGCGCTTCGTCATTGAGGCGAAGCGGCTCGTGCTCGGCTACGATGCGCCGCTGACGACGCCCGTGGACATCCGCGTGGAGCGTGGCAAGAAAATTGCCATCCGCGGCACGAACGGCCTCGGAAAATCGACGCTCCTGAAAACGCTCCTCGGCATGATCCCGCCGATTTCCGGCACGGTGGAGCTCGGTGATTTCGTCTCGGTCGGCTATTTCGAACAGGAGAGCCCGGCGGGCAACCAGAACACGGCGCTCGATGAGTTCTGGCAGGCGCATCCCGGCAAGACGGAGTTCGAAGTACGTGCGGCGCTCGCGGCCTGCGGCCTGACGAACGAGCATATCACGACGAAGATGATGGCGCTTTCAGGCGGCGAGGCGGCGCGCGTGCGCCTCGCGAAAATCATCGAGACGCCGGTGAACCTGCTGGTGCTCGACGAGCCGACGAATCATCTCGATGTGGACGCGAAGAAGGAGCTGCGGCGCGCGCTCGAAGCGTACAAGGGAACGCTGCTGCTCGTCTCGCATGAACCGGAGTTTTACGAGGAATGGGTGGACTCGGTCTGGAACATCGAGCGTTGGACGACGAAGATTGTTTGAATTTGGGAACAGGATTTGATGTGAGGGATTCCGTATGATCAATCTGCCACTCAGCAAGATCAAGCCGGGCATGGTGACGGCGCAGAGCATTTACAATGAGAGCGGCGGCAGCTATCTGACGAAGGGCATGGAGCTGACGCGGACGTACATTGAAAAGCTCCAGAAGCTCGGCGTGGCGGGCATCAACGTCATGGCGATGGATCCAAATCTCCCGAATATCCAGCCGCCGGAAGACGTTCTGCAGGAAAAGACGCGCGCGCTCGCCATCAAGCACGTCTACACGGTCTTTGAGGACGTGCGCAGGAAAGGGACGTTCGATGTCGGGCCGCTCAGGGCGGCGGCAGCTTCCATCGTCAATGATGTCACCGTGCGCCGCGCGAACCTCGTGCAGCTCACGGACTTGCGCACGCATGACATGTACACGTTTGCGCACAGCGTGAATGTGGCGATGCTCTCGGGCATCCTCGCGACGCTGCTCGGCATGGACAAGGAACACATCGTCGAGCTGACGCTCGGTGCGCTGCTCCATGATCTCGGCAAAGTCGCCATTCCGCACGAGGTACTCAACAAGCCGGGGCGGCTTTCGAACAAGGAATTTACGCTGATCAAGAACCATCCGATGGTCGGAGCGAAGAAGATTCGCGACATGGGCCTGCCTGACAGCGAGCGCCTTGCCATCGTCGCGCTCGAACACCATGAGCATCTCGACGGCCACGGCTATCCGCGTGGGCTCAAAGGCGACCAGATTCATCCTTATGGGCGCATCGCAGCTGTCGCGGATGTCTACGATGCGCTGACGAGCGAGCGCGCGTACAAGCGTCCGTACACGCCTGCCATCGCCTACAAATTGATGAAATTCTGCTCGCCGGGGCAATTCGACCCGATGCTCTTGGAGCTGTTCTTCAAAAATGTCGCCATCTATCCGATTGGCACGGTGCTCAAGACGAATCACGGCTTCGGCATCGTGACGGATGCGGAGTTCGGCCGCACCGACCGTCCCGTCGTGGCGATTTTTGCCGACAACGAGGGACGGCCGAAGCGCAAGCGCGTCATTGATTTCGCAGAAGAGAAGGACGCGAAGGTCGAGAACGTGCTGAACGGCATCGAGCTCTTCCACTTCGTGCACCAGCTCCATTTCGACCCCGCGACGCTCCTGGTGGAGGGGTGAATGACGCCCAGCGCGAGGCGGTCATGACGACAGAGGGCTTCGTGCGCGTGCTCGCGGGCGCGGGCTCGGGCAAGACGCGGGCGCTCGTGCATCGCTTTGCCTATCTCGTCGAGGAGCTCGGCATCCTGCCCGGCAACATCCTCTGCGTGACATTCACGAACAAGGCGGCAGGCGAGATGCGCAGCCGTATCCACGCGATGACGGGCGACAACGACACGGGCTATATCAATACGTTTCATGGCTTTGCCGTGTCCGTGCTGCAGGAGGACAGCCATGCCGTCGGCTTCCCGAAAAACTTCCTCGTGCTCGACAACAGCGACATCGACGACATGCTCGCGGCCATATATGAGGAACGCCATCTGACGCTGCGCGACATGACGTATGGGCAGGCGCGCGACATGTTCGAGATGCGCAAATGCATCGGTGAGCCGGAGTATTATGAAGACCTCATCCAGCTTTCCATCGCAGAACTCAAGGCGAAGTACGATGCGGCGACGAAAAAAGAAGACGTTCTCTTTTATGGCTACCTCTACCAGCAGAAGAAGTGTTTCGGCCTCGATTACAACGACCTCCTGAAATTCACGCTCTACATCTTCCGCGAGCATCCGGACATCCGCGAGAAATGGCAGCAGCGGCTCGAATACATCATGATCGACGAATTCCAGGACATCGACGAGCTGCAATATCGTCTGATGGAAGTGCTTGCGGGTTACCACAAGAACCTCTTCGTCGTCGGCGATCCTGACCAGACCATCTACACATGGCGCGGAGCGTCGGGCAAGTACCTCATGGAGTTCGACACGCACTTCGCGGGCACGAAGACCATCTATATGATGGAAAATTATCGCTCGACGCCGGAAATCCTCGCGGCCGTCAACCACCTGATTGCGAAAAACCGCAACCGCATCGAGAAATCGCTCGTGCCGATGCTGCAGGGGGGCCCGAAGCCGCTTTATCATCATGCGGCGGGGGCGGACGGGGAAGGGCATTGGCTCGCGGACGAAGTGAAAAAGCTTCACGAAGAAGAGAGTGTGCCTTATCGCGACATCGCTGTGCTCTACCGTGCGCACTACGTCACGCGGAGCATCGAAGAGCAGCTGATTGCCGCGAAGATTCCGTATACGATCTACAGCGGCGTGCAGTTTTTCGGCCGCAAGGAAGTCCGCGATGCCATCGCCTACCTGCGCATGATCGCCTATGAAGACGACCTGTCGTTCGCGCGCATCGTCAATGCGCCAAAGCGCAACATCGGCAAGCGCCGCATGGCATTCCTCGCAGAGTACGTCGCGGCGCACGCGGACACGCATGGCGGCACGCTCTCGCTCTACGACGCCATGCGCGAGACGCAGGGCGACCCGATCTGGCGCGGCACGCGGGCGGCCGAGTTCCTCGCACTCATCGACCGCTTCGCGAAAAGCTATGAAGGCCAGCCGATTTCCGACGTGCTGACACATCTCCTCGACGAGAGTGGCTATGAGGCCATGCTGCGCACGGAAGGCAGCCAGGAACGCCTCGACAACCTTGCCGAGCTCAAGCAGAGCGTGCGCGACTACGAGACGACATGCGGCGAGGAAGCCGGCCTCATGGACTACCTCGCGCACATCGCGCTGTTCTCGAACCGCGATGCCGGAGACCCCGGCGACCGCATTCGCCTCATGACCGTTCACACGGCGAAAGGGCTCGAATTCCCCATCGTCTTCCTCTGCGCCATGAGCGAAGGCATCTTTCCGTCGCGCAAGACGCGCACGAAAGAAGGCATCGAAGAGGAGCGCCGCCTCGCGTTCGTCGCCATGACGCGCGCGGAGCAGCGGCTGTACCTTTCCGACGCGGAAGGGCTGAACTTTGATGGCTCCGTGCGCTTCCCATCGCGCTTCCTGTTTGACATTGGCAAGGAACAACTAGATATCCCGACACCGCTCCCCCCGAGCCTCGTGCGCGATGCAAAAGCCGCTGCCGCTGCGAAAGACCGCCGCATGGCACGCGGCGAAGCCCCCGCAAAATTCCACATCGGCACGCGCGTCGCCCACCGCGTCTTCGGCGTCGGCACGATCGAGGCCATCGACACGGAAAAACGCGCCTATGTCATCGCGTTTGACGACCTCGACACGATGCGCAGCATCTCGTTCCAGTCGAAGCTGGAAAAAGCGTGATGTGGCAGTGTGTGCTTGTGGCGCACATGGTCGATGACTCATAGCATGTCTACAATCTGGAGCCGCCCATCTGCAGTGTTTTCTGCGCGTGGGCGGCGTTTTTTATGCGTTGCGCATTTTTGCAGGCATTTCATAAAAACGGAAACTGGCAGTTCTCTATAATGAGTTCAGTCGAGCAATCGACCGATGTGTTGAAAGGAGCGCGCCGCAAGGCGCGCCATCGGAGAAAGGAAGATGCCATTATGAAGAACACGGAAAGCAACATGACCGCCGCAGCAAACGCCATGAAGAACTCCGGTCGCGCGGTTCACGCAGCCTCCCGCAGTGTTGCAGCGACGGGACGCGCGGCGGGCGAGCTCAACCGGCTCAATACGATGCGCGGCGGCACGAAGGGGTTCAAGGGCTTCGTCGGGGAGAGCATGGAGGCGCGCGAGGCGAGCGCGCTCGGCCGCCGCACGGACGTGCTCGGCAACAACGGCATCGCAGATCTCCGCTGGACGAAGACGGACGGCACGGAGGCGTTGCGCCAGATGAAGATTGGCTACGGGTCGAAGAAAATCGACTTCGCCCGCTACAAGGGGCAGACGGTCGTCATCGACAAGGGAAACCCGAACTTCGCAGCGCTGAAGGCCGAGGGCGCAAGCTGTGGCGTGAAGGTTGTCGAAGGCCACATCACAGCCTCGGAGGCAAAACATCTCGCAGATGCGATGCAGTTCGAGACGCGACTCACGGGCAACAAGCACGCGGTCGTCGTGCCGAAGGTCTACCAAGGCGTGAAAAACGCGGCCGCCGTCCACAGCGTCGGCGTGAACGCAGCGAAGCACGGCGCCATCTCGGGCGCGGGCTTCAGCCTTGGCAGCAACCTCGTGGAGGTCGCGAAGGGGAAGAAGACGGTCGGCGAGGCAGCAGGCGACGTCGTCTGCGACACGGCGGTCGCGGGCGCCGTGAGCTACGGCACGGGCATTGCGGCCGGCGTGGTCGCGAGCACGGAGACGGGCGCGGCGCTCCTCGGCGCGGCGGGCGCGGTTGGCACTGCGGTCGCCGAGGCACCGGTCATCGGCACAGTCGTCGGCGCGAGTTCGACAGCCGCTGGTGCCGTGGCTGCCGCCGCGACAACGGCGGCCACAACGATGGCCAGTGCGGCGACGAGCGCGGCCGCAGGAACGGCCGCAGCGGGGCTGGTGGCAGCCGCCGCGCCGCTGGCGGTTGCGGCAGCGCCCGTCTTGGTTGGTGGCGCTATCATCGGAGGTCTCTACAGTCTCTTCAGCGATTGAGGGCAAGACGACCAGCGGTGTCGGCATCAGGGGTCAGAGAGGCAGCGCGTCGAGCACTGCCTTTTTGATGTTCACAGGCGCGAGCACGAGGACGGCAGGCCCGAGCGAGAGAATCTTTTCGACAAGTACACGGCGCTCGTCTGTATCGTCTTTGTAGGCGTGGACGACGAGGTGGTAGCGTCCCGTCGCGTCGTCGAGCCAGCCTTCTTTTTCCCAAGTGCTGAACAGGAGGAAGGCGCGCTCGATGTCGTTGGCATCGTGGATGGCGCGGAGGAGGAGATGGATGGAGAAGGTAGTGTTGTCAGAGGGCAACGTCGTCTCTGGCGCAGCAGGACCGCGTGTGAGAATGGCGTCCTCGAAGGGGAATGGCTGGCAGGAGAGAAGTTTCGCAAGCTTTTCCGTAAGGGCGTCGCCGAGCTCTTCGCGGGCGGCAGACTCTTTGAGGAGCGACATGAGCCACCGCTTTTCGAGCGTCGTGAGCAGGAACGGGAGCGGCGTCCCGTAGTCGGCAGGCTCGTGCTCCTTGCCAGCCGGCGCGAAGCCGTAGCGCGGGACGAGGCGTCCGTCGTCGAGCGCATGGAAGAGCGCCGGCCGGTGGATGTCGGACGCGGGCGCGGCGAGGTTCCGGGCGAAGCGGTCGCGGTCGCCGAGCGCGGAGGGCAGGGGGAAGGCGCGGCGGGAGAGGAATGCCGCGAGTGCAGCAGGCGGGAACGATTCGCCGCCGAGGATCATGCGGTCATAGAGCTCGAGCGCTGCGAAGAAATAGGCGTTGCGGAACTCGGTGAAGAACGGCGTCTCGCACGGTGCGCCCGGATTGGGCGGCAGCGGTTTGCGCCGCGCTTTCGCCGATGACGCGTCTTCCGCAAAACCGCCTGCCGCGTAGCTCGCGCGTAGCTGCGCCGTGTCACGCGCCATGCGGTCGCGCAGGGCGGCGGGCGCTTCTACGGAGACGCAGCGGCCGTACGTGCGGATCCACGGGATCATTTCAACGGGGTCGCGGACGGCGATGCGGTAGCGCCAGAGCGCCTCCGAGCACGGCTCAATCGTCCCTTGCCGCCGCTCGCGCTGCAGGCGCGTTTTCAGGGTCTCTGCCGTCCCCGTGGCAAGGCCGTCGAAACGGAACGCGAGGACGACGTCCTCGGCGGGGGCGCGCTTCGACCGCGCGTCGTCGAGCGAAGCGCACCAGATGCGGTCGAGGAGCGGCAGGACGGCCGCCGCCGCCTCCGGCGCGAACGTCGCGTCCTCCTCCGAGAGATTGCGGATGCGGTCAATGCGGCGGAGGCACGCGCGCCCTTTCGCCGTCCGCGCGAAGAGGTACTGCCGCCCGTAGACCGTGTCGCGCAGGATGCGGACGGGCGTGACGCCCCGGAGCGGCGAGCCGGGGTCGCGGTCGACGGAAAACGTGATCTTGCGGCGGTGCTCGATGGCCGCGAGGATGCCCCAGACGACCTCGTCATCGAGGACGGACTGGTAGAACACGCCCTCGCGGGCGGGCGGCGGGGCGGGCGGCAGATCGTCGCCGTTCCAGCTGGCGATTGTCCCCTCGATGGCGCGCTGTACGCCGTAGCCGAGCGCGGAGAGCGGCATGCGGTCGCGGCAGCGCAGCACGGCGCGGTCGAGGCGGTCGAGGTCTTCGGGCGCGAGGCGCGCGAGGAGATTGTCCGCGATGCGGTAGCGGGCGTTCCGGCCGGCAGCTTCTTTTTCGAGGAAGCCGGCCGCCGCCATCGCTTCGAGCTTGTCGCGCACCATGGGGTAGTAGACGGGCTCGCCCTGCTTTTTCCCGCGCGGCCGCGCCGCCGTCCCGCCGTAATCCGTGAAGACGTTCTCCTTGATCGCGTCGACGAGTGCGGCGGCCGTCTGCGGCGGCTGGTCCGCGAGCGCGGACAGGAGGAAGATGTAGAGGTTGAGATCCTGCGCGTTGAACGCCTTGATCGCGTACGAGCGCGCGAGGATGTTCCCCTGCGCCGGCGCGGAAGGGAGCGGGAAGCGGTGGATCTTCTTGTTCGTCTCCGCGCGCTCCGCCGCGAGGTCGTCCGGCCAGAAATACTTGATGCGGCGGATGTTCGTGCTGTAGCTGCGATCCGACGTGCCCTGCCGTGCCGCGCCCTGCACGCGGTCGTAGCAGCCGTAGACGAACAGCTGGTGCAGCATCTGCCGGATGGTCTCGTAGTACTTGATGAAGACGTCGTCGTTCTTCGGCATGGGGAGCGCTCCTTTCGCATGGCGGATGCAGAAAGATTCGGCGCGGGTGGGGGAAAATCCTTTTTGCATTGGAAAACACAAGGAATTTTTGCATGGGCGGCAGGATTTTCGCCTTATAGAAAGAAGTACCATAGTATCATTCACGATGTGCGCGGAAGTCTGCGGCGCATGCAAAACGGAGGCGCAAGGCTATGATAGCAGTAGAAGAGTTCAAGGAAGATGTCCAAGTTGGCGATTGTGTACGCGTCGATACGCCGAAAGGGTCGTTTTCCGGCAAGGTCACGAAGATCCGGACGACGACGATGAAGCTCGAGGTCGCCGGGCGGGAACAGACGATCGCGATCGATACGCTCGAGGGCTACGAAGTGCTGGACGGGGACGCGGCGCGCGAAGCGGCCGAGGCGCCGGCAGCTGCGCCGGAGGAGCCGCAGAAAGCGCCGGCCGCAGTGCGCGCCGACCGGTTTGCCGCGTACTTCCGACAGGCGGAAGAGGCGCGGTTCGTCAGCGGCACGCGGAGCGCGTGGGAGCAGCGGAAAGCGTCGCTCCCGGCGCAATCGCATGATGTGGAAAACCGCGTCTGGCAGAAGTTCGACAACGCCGTCCGCATGCATGAGGACACGATGAAAGGCAAGATGCACGACATCATCGCCATGTGCAAGCGCAAGACGCTGGTGGAGCCCGACAACTTCTCGGCACAGTTCCAGCTCGGCCTCCTCTACAATCATGTCGGGGAGGCCGCAAAAGCGGCGAAGGCGTACAGCGCGGCCGGTGCGTACGAGGCGGCGTGCGCGAGCTGCGCGCACGTCGGCCGGAGCGTCCCCGCCGAGTACGCCGTGCCCGCTGCGCGGCAGGGGTCGCTGGCGGCGCTCTGGAGCCTCCGCAGCGAAGGCGAGCTGTTCTGGGCGACCTGTCGCGACGTCCTCTGCCATTTCGACGAAATCCCCGCCGGGATGCAGGAGGCGTTCGCCGGAGCCATCGCTGCGGCGCTTGCACGGCAGACGCATACGGATCCGGACGTGCCGGAGGCGCTCGCCTCGCCCGAGGGCGTCGCGGCACTCGTCCGCGCAGTCGAGCCGCTCGCTGGAGACGGCAGCCGCGTGAGCGCGCTGCAGCAAGAACTGGAAAAGCAGCAGCATCCGCAGGAGAAGAAGCCGGAGAAGGGCGTGCGGAAGGACGCGCATCCCGAGCGGCCGTATTACGAGGGGACGGTCATCAATTTCAACACGGAGCGCGGCTTCGGATTCCTCCGCAATCCCGAGGGGCGGCAGACGTATTTCCACATCTATCAGGTGAACGACAAGACGCTGCGCCGGTGGCTGCGCAGCGGCATCATCAATGTTGCTGTCCGCTATTGCCTCGGCATCAACATCATGGATGCGGAAAAACGCGTCGCGGGCGACGACGTCCACCTGTCGGAGATCGTGCCGGTCGCAGACGTGGTCGCTTCGATGCAGCTCCGCACCGGCGAGATCCTGCAGTACGATCCGCGCTTGCATGGCGGACTGGAGGGCGGCGGCAAGATCCGCCTGTCCAATCTGACGACGTACGCGTTCCGCGACAAGCAGATCGTCGACCCCAAGCTGCTCGAATACCTGAAGGGCTATTTCCACAGCGGCGTGAAATGGCCCGTGCGCTTCCTGATGAACCAGCGCGGCGGGAAAGGCACGCCGATGGACATCGAGTCGGCGCGCCCGTTCCCGGAGGACGTGCAGTCGGACTGGCAGATCTCGCGGACGTTCGAGAAGCCGGAGCAGCAGGAGCGCATCCAGACGTTCCTGCTGTACAAGAGCATGAAATCGAAGCGTCCGGCGCATGCGGAAGACATCCTGACGTACAATTTCGATACGTACGCGCCGCTCCCGCAGGCGGCGGACGCAGCAGGGGCGCATGCGGCGGAGGAACCGTCGGCATCGGCAGAAGCGCCGCAGGAAGAAGTGTTCAACATCTCGTGGCTGACGCGCGATGTCGGCACGTGGGACTACAACCATGCGCACGATGCGCTGCTGGACAAGCGCTTCGAGGAAGCGGAGCGTTTCTACCGCATCGCGCTGAAAAAGGGCGAGTGCGTCGAGAGCGCCATCGGCGACCTGCTGTTCCTCTACCTGCGCCTCGGCAAGATGGACGACGCGCAGAGCGAGACGTATTACGACACGGCGTTCCAGCTGATGAAGGAGGCGCGCGTCGGCCTGCCGCCGGAGAAGTATACGAAGCACATGATCACGCTGCTCTCTTCGACGAAGCGCGAGCCCGAGCGCCTCGTCACCTACCTCGCGGAGAGCGCAGGGGACGGCCGCCAGCCCATCCGCACGCGCTTCGACGCGCTCATGCGCAAGGCTGCGCTCGAGTTCCAGCTGGAAAAATTCGCCGACCTCCTCGCCTCCTGCCGCCTGTGGAAGCAGATGCAGCGGACGAGCTACCTGAAACCGAGCGACGCGATGGGGCGCGCCATCGACCGCTACGAATGCTTTGCGCTGTACATGACGGGCAGCGTGGAGGAGGCCCTCGAGAAAGCGCGGCAGATCCAGCCGTTCTTCCCGAGCGACGAAGCGCTGCGGCAGCTCCTCCACCGGACGTGGAATCCGGACGCGACGCCGGAGAAGGATTACGACGTCAGCAACGATTTCGAAAACATCGAATGGGAGATGCCGGGCTTCATCAAGGATTACCTCTACAACGTCTCCCTGACCGAAGTGCAGGAGACCAGCGACGTCAAAGACGGCGTCGGCATCGTCCGCACGGATGTGAAGGGCGAGGGGCTCGACCAAGGGTATCAGAAAATCTGGTATCGCGGCAAGCGGCAGGCGGCGACGCCGAAGGAAAAGGCGAAGTGGCGCTTCCTCATCGCGAAATACATCCTGCTCTGCCTCCAGAGCTGGCCGAAGCTCCATCTGTCCGAGCCGCTCGAGAGCGTGAAAATCAACGAAGAAGAACTGAAAAGGCTCGTCCTTTCCGGCCTGCAGTACATGATCGAGGACGAGAGCGATGCCCGTCCGGACGAGCAGCGGATGGATACCGTCCGCTTCTACTACCTCCTGCGCATTGGCATCCTCCACGCGATGGAGCCCGGCCGCGGGAAGGAGAAGGAGATCGAGCAGGAGCTCTGCAAGTACGTCTGCACGTATTTCTATCCGCTGAGCGAAGTCGTGGGGATGTCGAAAAACAAGAACATCTTCCACATGAGCATCGACCTCCTCGGGCGGCAGCCGACGACGCCGATTTCGCGCATGCGCATCGGGCTGAGCCGGCTCGTGCGCGAAATCGCGCCGTATGCGACGGAGCAGGCCGGGCAGATCCAGTCCCTGATCACGAAATTCGAGGACGAGGGCAACGCGGAGGCGCAGGCCGAAGAGCGCTTCCAACAGGAACTGGCGGCGCAGGCGGAGCTCGAGGAGTCGTTCCCGCAGGAAGTCGCGCACGTCACGGAAGATTTCAGCAGCATCGACGCGATCACGCGCCTCGAGGCGTATCTCGCCAAGGAAAAGCCGCATCTCACGGGACAGGACGAGCGCAACTGCGGCACGCTGCTCGACAGCGTCATCCCGTACCTCAAGCAGTTCTGGGAGAGCGAGGATTTCTCGACGCGCCTCGACAGCCTCAACATCATAAGGAGCAAGGCGGCCGACCTGCAGAAGACGATCTGGGAAGCGCCGACCGCTGTGTCCTACGAACTCCTGCGCCCGTTCCTCACGCCGCTGCAGGACTATGCCGACGCGCAGGAGCGCGACCTCTACCGCAGCTATGCGCCGAGCGTCACCGTGAGCCTCGCGGAGTGCAACAAGCGGGCGGACGGGAGCGTCAGCATCACGCTCGCCCTGCGGAACAAGAGCGGTTGCCAGCCGGCGGACAGCGCGACGCTCGCCGTGTTCCGGGGCGAGCAGGAGATTGAGGCCGCGCATGACAGCGGCTTCGTGCTGCGCGACGAGCGCACGAAGCGCTTCACCATCCCCCAGCGGGAGCTCATCGACGCAGAGACGGGCAAGGAGATGAAGACCATCGACCTTAAGGCCCGCGTCCGCTACTCGTGCAAGGAAGTCGCGGAGGACGGCAGCCTGAACCTCGCGGAGCGGCAGGTGGAAAAGCCGCTGTCCGTCTCGCTCGACCGCCAGCAGTTCCAAGAAATCCCGAACCCCTACAGCCCGTACACGCGGGGCGCCGCCGTCAAGAACCCGAAGATGGTGTTCGGCCGCACGGAGCTCATCGAGTCCATGATCGGCATGATCCGCGACGGCAACGACGACCTCGTGGGCGGGCGCTGCATCGTCATCTACGGGCAGAAGCGCTCCGGCAAGACGACCATCCTCTACCAGCTCAACAAAGCGGTCGGGCAGCACTTTGACGGCCATGCCGGCCTCCCCATCTGCATCGACCTCGGCAGCATGGGCGACATCGTCGACGATCCGGCGCATCCGGGGCAGTTCCTCGCGAATTTCCTCGCGAAGATGGCGTCGAAGATGAACCTCGTCGTCCGCCGGCGGACGTACAAGGAGTTCTCGGAGCGGATGCGCGAAGAAGGCATCGAGTGCCCGAGCGAGAGCCTGCCGTTGAGCAAGAACCCGACGGGCAAGTTCTACACGTACCTCGATGACTATCTGCGCGTGCTGAAAGCATGGAACCCGCACGCGAACCTCATCTTCTTCCTCGACGAATTCACGTACCTCTATCCGTACATCGTCGAAAAGAAGAGCGTCGATGTCTCGTTCCTGAAATTCTGGAAAGCCTTCATGCAGACCTCGGACTGTCTGGCGATCATCGTCGGGCAGAACTACATGGGACAGCTGCTGGGCCTGCTGCCGAACGAGTTCGGCGCGTACCCGCAGATCCAGATCTCGTACCTGTCCGAGCAGGCGGTCAAGGACATGATCACCAAGCCGCTCGACGAGGCCTCGGGCCACCGCGTCGAAGTCAATGACGCCGCTGTCCATGCGATGTACCGCGCATCGGCCGGCAATCCGTATTTCCAGATGATCCTCTGCAGCTGGCTCGTCGACCACCTGAACCGCCAGAGCATCACCCATGTCACGGAAGGCGTTGTCAAAGAGATGATCGAAGAGCGGATCGACCGGGAAGACCAGGAATTCCTTTCCGAAGAAGAACTGTTCCAGCCGCTCGTCGCGGACGTCGGGAACATGCGGGAGGAAATGAACAAGAACGTCCTGATCTCGCTCGTGGAAAACGACCGGAATGCGCATGGCATCACGAAAGACCAGTTCGCCAACGAGCCGGAACTGCAGCAGGACAAGGAAGAGCTGCTGATGAACCTACGGCGGCGCGGCATCCTCGACTTCGAGGACGGGCGCTACCGCATCCGCGCCGGCCTCGTCCACCGCTGGATCGTGAAGAAATACGGAGGCAAATGACATGGCGAAACAGAAGAATCGCTGGGAAGACCGCAAAGCGCTCGTGGCGCAGGTCGCGCGGAAGCTCGGCGAGCGCAAGAACATCGCGCTCGTCGGCCTGCCCGGCATCGGCAAGGATGATGTCGCGGCGCGCGCGGCCGTGCGCGTGCAGGCGGAGCACGATGGCGAGGACGAGCCGCTCGTCCTCGTGCGCATGAACCTCTCGTCCGAGATGTCGGCGGATGGCTTTTTGCGTCATATCGCGACGGAGGCCGCGCGGCTGATGACGGCGCAGGGGCTCGAGCTAGATCCGCTCATGGAGGAGGAACTGGACTACTTCGCCCAGTATCCGTCCGACCGCGACCTCCCGGACTACAGCATCCTGCGCAACCATCTCGACGGCTTCCTCGAGGGGCTCGATGCCTCGGGCGTCTGGATGCTCGTCATCATCGAGGAGTTCGATACCGCCATCGACCTGTTCGGCGGGAAGCGGTACTACTATGAGTTCCTGCGGCAGCTGCCGGCGAACTACAACATCAGCTACCTGCTCCTCTCCCGCCAGCTCGTGAAGCGCATCGAGACGAACGCCTACGGCAATTCGACGCTGTTCGGCATCTTCGAGCAGATCCAAGTGCGAGAGTACGATGCGGAGGACATGGCAGCGTACCGGCGCTGGCTGCAGGAAAACGGTGTTGCGCTGACGAAGGACGGCGCACAGGAGCTCGCGCGCGTCGCCGGCAGGAATCCGCACCTGCTCGCCCTCCTCGGAGATGAACTGGCCGCTTGGCAGGGCGACAGTCTCGAAGCCGTCCAACGCGCCGAAGAACAACGATCTACGGACATTGTGTCCTATTTTGATGGACTGACGAAACACATGAAGCGCGACAAGACCTTGCCGACGGTGCTACGTATGATTCTCGGCCCGTGGTATCGGCGCGACCACGAGATGGAGAACCTCATCCGCGAGATGGGATACCTGCCCCAAACCGGTGACAGCGAACATGCGCAGATCGTATCGGAAGCGTTCGCAGACTATTTGCGCACGTTCCGGCTGGAGCAGGATCCGTGGGACGAGGTGACCATCACCACCCGTGCGCTCCGTGAGATGATCGAACACACTTTACCCGTGATGCTCGGGCACGATCCTAGCATGGCGCCAGAGCGGTTCAACGCGATGCTGGACGAACAGGATGGCATGTGGTGGAAAAACTCATACGGAAAAGCCGTGAAAAATACATGGTACACGTTTCACCGCCATGTGACATACCTTTCCGCATCTGGCGTGAACGTATGGAAAGACCGCATCTTGCGACCATTTTGGGAAGGCTCGCACGGATACGCAGCTGTGTTCCATACGATCAGCTTCGATGACTGGAATGAAGATTTTACGTTGTTGCACAACGCGCGTTTGGCACCAGCGCATCAAAACGCGGAGTTCCTGACAGAGCAGGTCATACGGAAGACGAATCTCGCCTGCGAGCGTATTCAGAAAGCGCTCGGTGTCTGGGAAAAAGACGGCCAGTACTATCTCGGTTGTATGGGCGACCTGCCGCTGTTCTCTGGCAAGCGCGCGTGAGGAGGAAACCGCATGGATTCATTGCTGGAAAACGAAAACGAGGGAGCGGACAGCGCACTGCTGCCAGTGATCGCGCTCGGCGCGGTCGCAATTCGTGTAGCGAGGGAACTCTCGGAGCGGCTCGGAAGGCTTGTGCTTTTGGAAGTCGCGGACGATGACAGGGAGGGCAAGACATCGGAGATTCCGGAGTTTGACTTTCCGGCGGGTAGCCCCATTCGCTACGTGCTGTACGACCGCGCCGAGGTCGGGGCGGCGATGGTGCAGGCGGTGGCGGCGAAAGCGAAGACGGGCGGCAAGGTGATCGCGTTCGAGATTGCGGCACCAGGCGCGAAGCGGGCGCCGTCGTGGCGGCTTGGGGTGGACGTGCTCCTCCGTGTGGCGGACGAGGCGGAGTGCCTCGCGGCGGCCGAGGTGTTGCTACCCATGGCTACGCCGCCGCAGGGGCTGATTTCCGTTGACGCGGATGACGTCCTCGCACTGTTCGAGGGCGCGGACGTCGTGCAGACCGGCATCGGCACGGCGGCGGGCGCGCAGGCCGTCGACGCGGCTGTCGCGCAGGCGCTCGGCACGCTCCCGTGGAAGCCGGAGTTTTTGCACGGCATCCTGCTCTTCCTCGCGGGCGGTGACAGCCTCGGTATGAAAGAGGTCAATGCCTCGATGGACGCTATTATGGCACGCGCGTCCGCAGACTGCAACATCGTCTTCGGCGCCGAGGTCGAGCCCATGCTAGGCGACCGCGTTCGCATCACTCTCCTCGCGACGTGCGGCAAGCGCAAGGAGAGCCATGACGCAAGTAACTGGATGATGGGGATGTTGGAGGGAAAATTCGAGGGTGACGAGAATGAATAAGGAAATCGTTGACATTGATGATGGCATTTGTTAGACTAAGGAACAGCGATGAAGGAGAAGAGTAGCGCTATCTTCAGCGAGCCGCGTAGGTGGGAGGCGGCAAGGGCGTGAACGGCACTTTGGAGCTGCAACCACATATCTTGAGGTGGGCGTATCTTGCGCCAATCAGGGTGGAACCGCGGAACTTGCAAAGCTTTCAGCAATCACAAGTCTCGTCCCTGTGACATTTTTGTTGCAGGGGCGGGGCTTTTTCGTGCCTGCGACACGCTTTCTGCGGGCGGCACAGCACGCCTGCGCATTTTCAAAAGAGGAGATGTCCCTATGAAATTTCAGGAAATCATCCTGACGCTGCAGCAGTTCTGGCATGAGCAGGGCTGCATCCTCGGCGAGCCGTATGACGTGGAGAAGGGCGCCGGCACGATGAACCCGTCGACGTTCCTGCGCGTGCTCGGCCCGGAGCCGTGGCATGTCGCGTATGTCGAGCCGTCGCGCCGCCCGGCCGATGGCCGCTATGGCGACAACCCGAACCGCCTGTACCAGCATCATCAGTTCCAGGTCATCATGAAGCCGTCGCCGGACAACATCCAGGAGCTCTATCTCGCGAGCCTCGAGCGCCTCGGCATCGACCCGAAGCAGCACGACATCCGCTTCGTCGAAGACAACTGGGAGTCGCCGACGCTCGGTGCCTGGGGCCTTGGCTGGGAAGTCTGGCTCGATGGCATGGAGATCACGCAGTTCACGTATTTCCAGCAGGTCGGCAGTCAGGATGTGCGCCCCGTCGCCTCGGAGATCACGTATGGCCTTGAACGCCTCGCGATGTACATCCAGGGCGTCGAGAACGTCTATGACATCCAGTGGACGGACGATTACACGTATGGCGATGTCTTCCATCGGAACGAGTACGAGCAGTCCGTCTATGCGTTCGACCTCTCGGATGAAAAGCTGCTGTTCGACCTCTTTGACAAATACGAGAAAGAGGCTGTGCGCGTCATCGAGAAAGGCTATGTCCATCCCGCGTATGACTACGTGCTGAAATGCTCGCATACGTTCAACCTCCTCGACGCGCGCGGCGCGATCTCCGTCTCGCAGCGCGCCGCATTTATCGGCCGTGTGCGCAAACTCGCGCGTCTCTGCGCCGAATGCTATCTGAAACAGCGCGAAGAGCTCGGCTATCCGATGCTTCACAGGGGGGAACACTGACATGGCGAAAACGTTACTTTTGGAAATCGGCACGGAGGAAGTCCCTGCCCATGTGATGCCGGGCATCCTCGCCCAGCTGAAGGAAAAAGCGGAAGCGGCGCTCAAGGGCGCGCGCATCGCGTTTGAGAGCGTCGAGACGCTCGGCACACCGCGCCGTTCGGCACTGCTCGTCCATGGCATCGCAGAAAAACAGGAAGACGTCTCGAGCGAGAACCGCGGCCCGTCGGCAAAGATCGCGTTCGACGCCGATGGCAAGCCGACGAAGGCGGCGCAGGGCTTTGCGCGCGGCCAGCATGTGAAGCCTGAAGACCTCGTCGTCAAAGACGGCTACGTCTATGCCGTCGTGCATGAGGACGGACAGCCGACGGCAAAGCTCCTCGAGACGATGCTCCCAGACCTCATCTGCGGCCTGTCGTTCCCGAACAACATGCGCTGGGGCAGACTCGAATTCAAGTTCATCCGCCCGATTCGCTGGATTGTCGCGTTGCTCGATGACACGGTCATCCCGTTCGAAGTCGCCAATGTCAAGAGCGGTCGCACGTCGCGCGGCCACCGCTTCCTGTCGGATGGCGATTTCGAGATCGCAACGGCTGGTGACTATGTCGCGGCCTGCGAGAAAGCCTCCGTCATCGTCGATCAGAAGCGCCGCAAGGACATGATCCGCGCGCAGATCGAAGAAGTCGCGAAAGCGAATGGCGGCAAGGCCGAAATCACGGAAGACCTGCTCGAAGAAGTCCTGTACCTCGTCGAGTATCCGACGGCGCTCTGCGGCAAGTTTGAGGACAAATACCTTAAGCTCCCGCCGGAAGCCGTCATCACGCCGATGCGCGACCACCAGCGCTATTTCCCTGTCAAGGACGCAAGCGGGAAGCTTCTTCCGCTCTTTATCACCGTCCGCAACGGCGGCAAGGAATATCTCGAGACCGTCCAGCACGGCAATGAGCGCGTGCTGCGTGCCCGCCTCGCCGATGCGCAGTTCTTCTTTGACGAGGACCGCAAGAAGAGCCTCGAAGAACATCGTGAGAAGCTCCAGACCGTCGTGTTCCAGCAGGGACTCGGCACGATGTACGAAAAGACGGAGCGCATGGCAAAGCTCGCCGACTTCATCGCCGACGCGCTCGGTGCCGATGAAAAGGCGCACAAGCACGCACATCGCGCAGCGCTGCTGTCGAAAGCCGACCTCGTCACGGGCATGGTCACGGAGTTCACGGAACTGCAGGGCATCATGGGGCGCGAGTACGCGCGTCTCGATGGTGAGTGCGAGAAAGTCGCCGTCGCCATCGACGAGCACTACATGCCGCGCTTCGCAGGCGACAGCCAGCCGCAGTCCGATGCCGGCCGCATCGTCAGCGTCGCCGACAAGATTGACACGATCGTCGGCACGTTCCACCTCGGCAAGATCCCGACGGGCTCGCAGGATCCGTTTGCGCTGCGCCGCCAGGCACTCGGCCTCGTCAACATGAGCATCGAAGCGAAATACCATCTGAGCATCTCGGCTGTCGTCGCGAAATCCATGGATCTCTATGGCATCACGGACGAAGGCGAGCGCGCGAAGATGCAGCAGGACGTCGCCGACTTCCTGCGCCTGCGCCTCAAGAACGTGCTCGAAAGCGAGAATATCCGCTATGACGTCATCGACAGCGTGCTCGCGGATGTCGATGACCTTTATAGTGTCGAGCTTCGCGCACAGGCCGTGCAGAAGTTCGTCGCAGAGGCTGACGCCGAAGCGAACATCCAGGCATTCGTCCGCGTCGCGAACCTCGCGAAGAAAGCTGATGCTGACACCATCGACGAAAGCCTGTTCCAAGAAGATGTCGAGAAGAGCCTCTATCAGGCCTACACGTCGACGGAGAGCGCTGTCGAGAGCCTCGTGAAAGGCGAAGACTTCACGGGCGCCATCGACGCGCTGACGGAACTCTCGAAGCCTATCGATGCCTTCTTCGACGGCGTGCTCGTCATGGATAAGGACGAAGCGGTCAAGAACAACCGCCTCGGCCTGCTGAAATCCATCGACGAAACCGTCGGCCGCGTTGCAGACTTCACGAAGATTGTGCTGGGCTGATCTTGATTCGTAACTTCGGAGATACAACTTCATAAGATTGCCGATAAAAAGGGATGTGGCAGTTTGCGATTTTTCGCTGCTGCCACATCCCTTTTTGTGTCATGGCGACAAATCTGCCATGCGATGATGCACCTAAAATATATAGTTTTTTTTATATAAAATGACAACGCCACAATTTTGTGTTATCATCAATTTATATATGTTACTTATTCAATTTTGTGATTGAGTTCGGGATGTTTCGTTCTTTGGGAGGCTGTCTTTATGAAAACGTTATCGATCAAGGGAACTGCAGGCGGACTGCTGCAAAAGCTCCTTGTCGTGATCATCGCGCTCGTGCTCGGCACCGCCGTCGTGCTCGCGCTTGCATCGCAGTACGGCCTGCACAGCATGTCTGCGATGACGGATCAGTATTACAATCAGGCGATGGACGACGGCTACCGTACGGAAATCAAATCCGAAGTCCAGACGGCCATCGCGGTCTGCGAAACGTATTACAAGCAGCAGCAGGCTGGCATGCTCACCGAAGAGCAGGCGAAGACCGCCGCGAAGGAAACCATCCGCGGCATGCGCTATCGCGACGACGGCACGGGCTATTTCTGGATCGACGCACGCGACTACACGCTCGTCATGCATCCCGTCCTGACGAAAAAAGAAGGTACGAACCGCAAGGACCTCGTCGATCAGAACGGCGTCATGATCATCCAGGAAATCATGAAGTCGACGGAAGGCGGCCAGGGCGGCTACAATGAATTCTACTTCACGAAAGCCGACGGCGTGACCGTTGCTCCGAAGCTCGCGTACTCCGCGCCGTTTGCGCCGTGGGACTGGGTCATCACGACGGGCAACTACACGGATGACATGACGGCCGAGATGGCCGCGACCGTCGATGCCATCGATACGAGTGCGCATCAGACCACGATCCTCCAGCTCGTGCTGAGCATCATCGTCATCGTCGTTGCCGTCCTCATCGCTTATGCCTTCGCGAAATCCATCACGCGCCCGATCAACCAGGTCACGGACGAGCTCGGCGACGTTGCAAACGGCAACCTCGCATTCTCCGTCTCGCCAGAGCTGCTCGCCCGCACGGATGAGATCGGCAGCATCGGCCGCTCGATGAAAGCCGTGCAGGACACGCTGAAGGACATTCTCGGCAAGAGCCGTGACGTCAGCGACTCGCTCGATCAGGAGAGCGATGATTTCCGCAAGGCATTCACTGACATCACGGAAGCCGTCAAAAACATCAACGGCGCTGTGGAAGAACTTGCGAAAGGCGTCACGAAGCAGGCCGAGGAGACGGACAATGTAAAAAGCCGCATGGATGAGCTCGGCAGCTACATCGCTGAGCAAAAACAGGGAGCCGGTACGCTTTCGGAGGCTGTCACCACGATGACAGCGGATTCGGAGCAGGCGAAGGCCTCGATCGCGTCGCTCGCCGAGATTTCAAGCGACACGGCTGACGCTGTCGTCGTCGTGCAGCAGCAGACGGACAAGACGACGCAAGCTACGGACGGCATCAGCGGCGCCGTCGACATGATCAAGGGCATCGCCGAGCAGACGAACCTTCTCGCGCTCAACGCGGCCATCGAAGCGGCCCGTGCTGGCGAGCATGGCAAAGGTTTCGCCGTCGTCGCCGACGAAGTGCGCAAGCTCGCCGAGGAATCCCGTCAGAATGCGGAAAACATCGAGCAGACGCTTTCTTCTCTCACGAAACAGATTCGCCTCTCTGCCGAAAAGGTCGCGGAAGTCACGGAAAACGTCAAGAAAGAGCAAGAACGCCTCAAGGCGACAAAGGGCGCCTTTGCTTCGCTTGAGCGCGGGATGGCAGCTGTCAGCACGTCAGCCAGCACGTTCGGCGCACAGGCGGACAAGCTCGATGCGTTGAAGAACGAAGTCACTGCCTCCGTTGCATCGCTCGCTGCCATTGTCGAGGAATCGGCTGCATCTTCCGAAGAGACCTCCGCTCGCCTCAATGAAGTATCGACAAGCGTCGCCAACTGCGACCATCGCCTCGCAGGCATCTCGGACATCATCCAGAAGCAGAATGAAGAGGCGAATCGGTTCACAATCGGGTGAAAGCTTCACGATATAAAAACTGCGTCCAACAAAGCGTTGGGCGCAATTTTTGTGGTTGCAAGATCATGATATGCAAAAGCTCAGCTGTACTGCTGCACCGTCCCGCTTTCCATATCGTATACCAGTGTTCCTGCAACTTTTTCTTTGCCATTTTCGATGCAGATGACGTGGCCGTGGAATGTCGCCGTGCCGGACTTCCAGTCGCAGGTCACGCTTTCGGCGCGGATGACGAGGCCGGGGCGTTCGAGCTTGACGCGGCCGAAGAGCGTTGCGGATGGCGCGAAGCCTTCGAGGTAGACGGCGTCGGCTGTGAAGATAAGCTCGTCGCCCTTCTGGAGCGAGACATTGCCCTGTCCCCAGATCTCGAGGTTTGTCGCGCTGACCTGCGCGTCGTCCATGCGTGTCACGCGGTCGCCCGAGGTGACGGTGACGTTGCCCTGGAGGTGGTAGCAGCCCGTGTTTTCGTCATACGTTTTCGCGTCGGCTGTGACGACGGGCTTCACGGGATCGGCGGCGGCCATCTGCGGCGCGGTGAAGAGGATGGCGGCGGGGAGCAGCAGGGCGCAGGCGGCGGCAGCGAAGCGGCGTGCCCTGCATTTGAAGGCTTTCAATTCCATAGGGAAAGCTCCTTTCTTCTGGGATGTTTTTCGATGGGCGGTGTGTTTTTCTTCTATTGTACTACATTTCATTCAGTGCGAAAACTGTCTAATTTGTACCATGTATGATGGACTTTTGCAGGCTTTTCCGTGTTTCTTGTTCTTCTTGCGTGCACTGTCTGAAATAATAGTACTGTTCTAGTACCGCGATAGGGGCGGGCGGCGGTCGATACATCCACACGGGGGCGCGTGCATCTGCTGCCGTGTTCCAGCAGGAAGCGGGCGGCGGTCGATGTCTTGCCCGTGCATCCGGCGCGACGGTCGAGCGCGGCCACGGCGGCAGGGTGCTGCCGTGCATCCTGTCGGGCGCTCATACATCCGGCGCGACGGTCGGGCCGTGTATCTGCTTTTCTGTCGTGTCTGTTTCTAGTGCACCTATTGCGTATATTGTCTATTTGACGTTTAACTGTGCACTTTGCTACAAGTACACAGTTAAATAAAACTATATAAATTTTCTATCGTTTTTCGTCCTCCCTGCATGTACTTCCAAAGGGGGCAAAAGAGGACGGTGGGCGGCTTGTGCTGTGGAATCGATTCCGCGTCACGGGCGCGAAATGATGACGCGGCGGCCACAACATGACAAAACGGCCCGCGCCGTGTGAGTGATTCACATGACGTAGGCCGCTGCCTGGTGAATAGACTCCCACAGGGTGGGGGATTCTTGCCGATAGGTTGCGCCGTGACGGTGGCGTCTTTGTGTCCATGATGACACCTTCCTTTCTGTATGAAAACAATCAAATAATGTCAATTTCATTCCATAGAAGCTATTTTTTTTGACGGCAGGGCGCTTCTTGAATCGTTCGACGTATCGTCATCTGCTGCCATTAACACGTTGCGGGCTACTTGATAGAAGTCTATGGCGTTGATGGCAGTATTCAAGAGACGGGAAAAGATGGCGTATTTCCCCTCTGCCGTCTTGATTCTTGTTCCAGCATAGCGCCGTTTCAGTTCCTCTGTCGCGATGTCGAGCGCCCTTTCGGCGTCCGTCCCGTTCATCTGCAAGATTTCGACGCGCGCGCGCAACAAGGATGCCTTGTGCTTGCGGATGACGTCGCGCTCTATCAGCTTGCCCAGCTGTTCCTGCAAGGGCGTCTTTAGCTTCTTTGGCGGTCTAGGCTTAGGCTTGTTTGGTTCCTTGGGCTGCCTAGGCTTGTGTCGCTTGTTTTTCGGTCGGTAGTTCCAAAACTCCCCGCGTCCCGTGCGTTCTTCTTCGTTCATCATATCGCATCGCCTCCTATTTCCCCCGATTGTACCACGGCGGCGCGTGCTCGGGATGTCCTGCCGATAGGAAAGAGGGCCGTCCTCGGGCGCTGTCGGTAATCTCTCCCCTATCGGTTCCAGCGTGCCGCCCGTCAACGTGTACAAAAATGTACGGGTTCAACACGGCCAAAAATGTCCACGTTCAACCGGCTCAAAAATGAGTGGGTTGCCGCCCGACGGTCACAGCCGAAAAATCGGCCTTGAATTCTGAAAAGCCAATTTTGGATTTTGACAGCGGAATTTTTCGTCGTCAGATTCTAGCTCTGCTGATTTTTCAGCTAAGTCAAATCTCATCCACTCGGCGAAATTTTGCGCATACCATCGGGAGGCGCTCACGGCCTTATATTTTTACGGGTTCTTGCCGGTCAGCTTATCGGGCAATATGGCGCGGAAAACAAAGGAGTATCTCGAAAACTTTTGGACATTTTTGTCCAAAAAGGCAAAAATAGAATCGTTCTCGGGAAAAATGGAAAATTCTCCCAAAAATTGTAAATAGGTACAGCCACAGGCTTTGCTGCTTTTCCTTGCACGGTGGCGCTCCCCCGTGTCCGGTTTGTACGGATTGAAGAACGGCTGTGCCGTCATGCTTCGCAGATGGCGTAAAGGTTGCCGCCACTCACAATGAGGTCGGTGCAAATGCGGCCGATCTCTTTGCTGACTTCGACGCGGGCCGCACGTAGCGCCTCATAGTCGCATAACTTCCACAGGTCGAACACGTCCTTTACGTCTTCAATCGTGTTCACGCGCCGCCCGTTCAAATAGGTAACAAGGATAGATAATGGCTTCTTTTTCATGATAGGCCAGCCCTTTCTCCCCAGCGTCCCACACGTCGAGGCTACAATGTAGATTGTTTTATTTCTTTGCTGACCCTTTGGATGTAGAACCTTTCGCGCTGCCGCTGCTTCTATCTCTCGCGGCTTTTCAAATGTTTTCGGTCGCTCTCGAATGATTACGTCTGAAAAGGTTTTGGAAAAATCAAAAAGTGAAAATTTTGTCGTGTGCGAAAAAAAAGTAAAGGCGCTGGTCTTGGAAACTTTTTCCTTTGTGCGAATTTCGGGGGGAGGATGCTGCTGATTGTCCAGGCCCCTAGGGTGGCGGGCTACGGCTCCCGCACGGCGCGCGCGTCCCTGTCTCGCAGGTATTCCGCTGCTTGATGCAAGAAGTCTTTCAAGCGACAAATCGGCGGCTGTGCTGCCTTGCACGTTTTGTTTTTTGTTTGCAGCGCCGCCCTGTCGGTACGCTTCTTGCGTTCCAGCCTTTTACCAGCCTTCCTCTTTCGCTTTGACTACACGCTCTTTCAAGTCAAGCGTTATCCCGTCAATGCGCTTCCTGTGTTCCATTTCAGGGTCTTCTTCCAAAAGCTCTAGCACAAGTCGCGCCGCTTGCATGTTGCCGTTCATAGCCGAATACAAAAGAGAATATGCGAGTGTAGCTGCAATCGTATCATCGTCCTTTAGGTCAAATCCTGCCGCCGTGAGATCGTCACGAATCTTGCCCACGTTCATGTCTTGTTTCATGGCATCAACGAGGATACTCGCTATTTTCTTCTTGCGCCGTTTGGATTTGCCGCTTGCTATGCCGCCCTTGCGTCCTTTCGCTTTCGCGTCCGCGCCCGCTTGAATCGGTTTCAGATTTTCTGGGTTCATGGTTTTCACCTTCCTTTCGTGCTATACTCACGCTTTGCCGGAACGGTACCAGCCGCCCGACGGCGGCGCTCCCACTTGTGCACCCACAGGGTGTGAACGTATGGGGAAAAAGGTTTTTGTCTGCAATGTGCTTCTTTTTGCGAGGGGTGACAGATATTGGAAAAACCATCTGTCACCTGTAAAGCTAGTAATGACGGGGCCTCGCGGGTTTGGGTGACGGTGACAGATATATTTTCAAAAAAATTTTTTTTCATTTCTTCTACCTTCTACCATCGTTCCCCGTTCATCCTCCAATACTCTTTTCTATCTATTTCTCTATAACTACTGTCATAAGTGTCATAGTGTCATAAGTATAGGTAAATCAAGGGGTTAGGGGATGACACTTGATTTTTCGCGTCTGTCACATCTGTCACCCCAACGCCCCTGTGGATGCGCGTCGAAGGATGGGAACATGTTTGAATCCTCAAAGGCATCTGCCGCTTGCGCGTCCATGTTTTTGATTGGCGGAACGGTGTAGGTTCTTGCCTTCTTGCTCCGTCGGCGCTTTATGCGATGATCTGTCAAGCTCATGCGCGTCAAGGATTTTCCGATGCGCACGGCTGACAGCCGCCCGCCGTGCATTCTTCCTACAAGCAGGTTGCGTAAATCCGTTGCCGTGATTTCCTGCCAAAACATTTCCTGTGCGTCCCAGTCCAGCATGTCTTTCAGTGCTGCTTCTTCCTCTGATTCAACTTTGTGCGCTTCCTGCATCTGTGTCATTTCGTCGAGTTCTTCATCTGACAGCCACCACGTTACGCGCCCCGCCTTGCGGCTGCTGTGGGTGTCGTCGCCGTCTGCGAATGCGAGCGTCATGACTTGCCCCCACAGGAGATTAGCGGGCGGAAAATTGGTGAAGTCGAATCCTTTCAACGTGATCGGCCAATAGCGGCGGTCGCCCGTTTCATCGCAAAGGAAGCGTTGCTGATTCGTCGAGCCATAATAGAATGACTGACGGGGAAAATCCGAAAACCCTGCTGCATACGGCTTGCGAAATACGTCTTTCGATGCCGTGACCCAGTTCTTCATATCTTCCACGCGCTTCGCGCTCATGCTGGTGCCAAACTCTCCCAACTCTACGCCCCAAAATTTCGAGGCTTTCCACAAGTCGTCGCGGTTGTTCGGGTTGACCTTCACGCCCGTGCATCTCATATCCGGCGACGGGACAAGGTATTCCAGGAAGCGCGTCTTTCCGATATGCTGCGGGCCGACAAGAATCAAGATGCCTTGATAGCTCTCGTTTTTCTGCAACGAATTGAACGGCGCGCGGGCGGCTGCTACAAGGAAGTGGGCGTACATCGACAGGCATAAATCACGGTGCGCGGCGCTTTCGCTGTCGAGGATGAAACAGTCAAAGCTCTGCTTGATATAGTCGGCGGTGCTGTCGCCGTATTCCTCGCGTGCTTTCGTCAAGAAAATCCGTGCCGGGTGATATTTGTGACGGGACGCGATAAGGTCTAGCGCGTCAATGAGGTCTTGACGTTGCAGACGCAATCCCTTTTTCGCCGCCTCCCCGCGTAATTTCGTGATGCAGTTCTTTGCCCTGTCGCCGTCGTTCGGGATCCCGGCGAATGTGCTCCCATAAAATTCAATGGTTTTCGTCATTTCATTGCTTCGCAGACTGACACCCAACGAATCAAGGAGGGCTTGCACGTTTGCCTCTGTAACCACAGGGCGTCCCTTTGCATCTACGTCGGGCCACGCGGCGGCTGGTGCGCCCTGCTGGGCGTGCGCGTCCGTCTTGTTTCTTGCCGCTGTGGGCGTCCTGCCGACCGTTTGGCCAATGTAGATTTCACCGTCCCATGTGTCGAGCGCCTTTTGTGCCGTCCGCTCGAGGTAGTCGGCGCGGTTGCCGTGCGCTCCCATATCCCGTGCAAGGGCTGACAGCTTGAATACAGCTATCATCTTGTCTTTGTTGCCTTTCGTGTAGAACGGCAACATGTTCATCAAGGCTAAATGGGCCTCGCTTCTTGACGGGTATCCTGTTGTGTCGCCGTCATCGAAAAGGCGTTTGAAAAGGTCGCCCGACTTGCTACGCCGTATCACGTCGGGGATTGCATCCACAGACAGGACAGGCGCGGCGTCGAGATCGGGCGGCGGCAGTTCCTTTGCTTGATGTACGCGCGGCGCTTCCTGCTGCTGGTGCTGGTTCTCGCGTTCCTTTCTTGCGTCGCTCTCTGTCTTGAGTTCCAGCAGGAAAGAAACATCCGGCGCGGTGGTTACATCGGGGGCGCTGCCGCGCGTCTTCCATCCCGTCATGGCTATCTGTCGGTTGCTGTCGGCGGTTTTCTTGCCGTCTTTTATGACGGGGCCACCTATCCAGACTTCCACATGTGCATCCCCTTCGAGGGGAACGTCAATCTTTTGCCCGGCCAATGCATCAAGATCGGGCGCGTCTGATAGGGTGTAAAGCGCGTGCCGCCCGCGACGGCTGCAAGATTTCTCTATGTAAGGCGCTCCCATTTTCCCGCACATCCGGGCGACGAATTCCGCGGCGGCCCGTGAGAGTTTCCCGCTGCCGTTGTCGATGCTGTCAAAGTCAAAGCAGACAAGGCCGCGCGTCAAACAAAAGCCCGGAAACACGCATCCCGCAACGCCCGCGTATTGCTTCCAGTTCTTACGCTGGTTCCATGCTGCTGACTTCGGCGCTTTGGGATTGTCCCCGCGCCCTGTCTCTATCCATTGATACATGGACAGCAGGGACGGCGGCAAACCTTCCTTGCTATGTCGCAATTCCTTGTTCATGATGTCCCTTCTTTCGTAAAGAGGTTCATTTCGTCGAGGCCGTCCCCGATACGCGCGAGGGCTGCAAAGATTCCCTTTCGTGCCGTCGAGATCGGGCGCGGGCGGCGCGTGAATCCCGTCATGACGACGACGCGCCCTAAGCCTACATACGCGCCTCCAAACGGTAGCCGCATCCTCATTCCTCTGTAGCTGGTATGCGGTACTACATGCCGCCACGGCGCGGGGACGGTGCCGACGTGATACAGAATGTGCACGCCCTTCTTGTCCTCCATGACTTCCACATAGGTCGCGCCGCCCGCGTCGAGAATGGTCTGGACATGGTCGAGGCCGTCCGGCTTGACGTGCATCCCGTCCGCTAGCACGTCGAGGACTTCAATGCAAAGGACTTTCGACGGCAGGACAAGGGCAGGGAATGCGCTTCGCACGTCATCGAAATGCATCCACTTGTCCGGCGGTTGCCAGTGCGGAACTTCCGGCTGCGCGTATGGCGCTGGTATCCATATCGAATCCTGCTTCAGTTCGTCGGGGATATTCTTTCGGATCGCGTGCACGTTGCTACATGTTGCAGGGTAACTCCCAAATGGGGCGCCCCTGTGGGTGTCATCCTGCTCGAGCGCACTCATGATTCGCCGCCCGTCGCTTCCAGATACGCGCGTTTCAGCACGCGCCCCCGGAACGTCATAAGGCCGCGCTCTTTCAGTTTCGCGTTGATCTGACGAATGATTTTGCACGCGCTGCTATTGGAAATGTGCATGTCATCCATAACATCTTGCACGGTCAAGAAGCGGCTTGCCTGTGGCGTCATCGGTGTGGCGGTCGCGTTCTCGAACGTCATGGGACGCCCGTCGCGTTCTTCGACGGTTTCCGTCGTCGGCTTTACGTTCTCCATGTCGATTCCTCCCATTTACTTATCCGCGAGTTTGCGCGGATCGACTCCCAACGTGTTTGCAAGCGCCTTGAGTGTAGGCGGCTTGATATTCTTTCCAGACAGCGCGCGCGATACCGTCATCTGCGAAAGCCCGCTCTTGTCTGCAATCGTCTTCACATCGTATCCCGTGACGGCCGCCCGCTCACGCATGACGTTCGGATTTACGGTAAACGTGATTGATGCTTTCATATTTCTCCCTCCTATGTAGCCGCGCCCGCGTCGAGCGCGGCCTATTACTGATACCCATTACGCCCTGTCACAGCAACGCGGCTGCGTTCTCTGCCGTGCGGTCGTCAAGCTCTCTCATAACGGCGCGCGCCACCATCATTACATCCACATGCCGCGCGGATTCTGTATCCCATTTGCCGTTGACACTCTTCACGACGTCATACATGTTCTTCCTGACAACGCGCTCGAGGAAACAAATTCTCATGCTTTTTCCCACGCCGCCCGCTTTCACGGTCGTATAATCGTGCTCGAGCTTGTCCAGACGTTCCTCGCTGCCGCCACAGTCCGCAAAAACCAATGCTTCATAAATTTTTCTTTCCAGGCGATTCAGCTTCATAGCGTGCATCCTTTCTGCCGCCCGCGCGGGCGGCCACATCGTTTTAGGTTGCTGCCATGGTTCCAGACGCCCACATACGCATGTATTCAAGGGCGTCTTTCGCCTTTTGCGCTTCCCGTTCCAGTTCTTCTACTGTCACATCAAGCACATGACGGTAGGGCGGCGTCCCCGTGCGTTCAAAGTCCGCGCGAATATCCGCGTCACAAATCGCCGTAACGAACGGATCGGCACCGACTTCCACAGGGTAGCCGTGCGTGTAGCCGTGCTGCTGTTGCACGTCTGCGATACTGACACTCATTGTGTTTGCCTCCTTTCAATCGCTTCACAGAAACACTGTTTGTTGTATTTTATTTTACTTCAACTAAAAGTGTTTTCTTGTTTCATATTCTATCAAACTGTGGTAGAATGTCAACAAAAAGTTTTTTTGCGATTTTATCACACTATGAGTGGTATGGAGGCCGCACGATGCAAGAAAAAGAACTTCGAAATACATTTTGCGAACGGTTGCGAAAACGGCGCGAGGAAATGAATATCACGCGCAAGGAATTTGCGGGCGCGATAGGTGTTTCCGTCGCTGCCGTTGGGATGTATGAAACGGGCGACAGGCTGCCGCCCTTGCCCGTGCTGGTACAGATCGCTCGCGTCCTCCATACATCCACAGATGAATTAATCGGCTATTCGATGGACGCGTTGCCGGAATACGAACGGTACAAGCGTTACCTTGAAAGCATTGGCGCAAAGGTCATTGAGATTGATGACGGGCAAATTGACGTGATTCCTATCGATTCGAAAGGTGCTCACGCTGCGCCTCTTTTTGAAGGCAAGGACGGCTTGTGTACATTTATGCGAGAGATAAAGAGGAACGCGGGTAAGGAAACAAAAGATGTTTTAGAACAAAAAACGAATGATGCGCTGAAACAACGCGAATGGGAATTTGGATTTGCGTCCGACCTTATGGAAATCGCTAGCGCGTTTCCAGATGACGAATTAAAACAAGAGAACGGCAAATTCCTTTTTGCGTCAAAGATTATTCAGTTTGTGGCAAAATACCCAGGTTTGTTTGTGTCGTCGATGCAAGAAAGGCGCGACAAATAACACACGCGACACTTTGCACCCACACGGGTGGCGATGCGCTCACGCGCCGTGCTGGGTGGCCTATTCTGTGGAATGGAGGGAATGCCTATGCCGTCATACAAATATCAGAATGCTGCCGGGCGCGTGCTGTGGTTCGTGTCTTTCTACTACCAGGACTATAGCGGGCGGCGCGTCAAGAAGAAGAAGCAGGGCTTTTCGACAAAGCGCGAGGCCGATGCATGGGAGAGGGACTTTCTCGCAAAGAAAACGGGTTCGCCTTCCATGACGTTCCGGCAGCTCATGGAGAACTATCTAGCCGACGCGCGGACGCGGCTCAAACCTTCATCCGTCTACACGGTCGAGGCTTCCTTACGCTGTCACGTCTTGCCCGTGTTCGGTGATACGCCTCTTAATGCCATAACGCCCGCCGCCGTTCGCCAATGGGAGAACGATGAAATAGCGGGCGGCGCGGCGCGGGCGTCCCTCTTGCGCTACAAGGCCGTCTTTTCTTCCTGCATGAATTTCGCCGTGCGCTTTTATGGCCTCGCGTCGAATCCCGTCCGCGCTGCCGGGCCGTTGCGGTCGGGCGCGCGGCGGCAGGAAGAAAAACGCCTCCATGTATGGACGCGCGAGGAGTTCGCCCGCTTCATCCTGTCGGGGCTGTCTCCCGATCTTGTGACGGTGTTCTCCCTGCTGTTTTGGACGGGTTGCAGAATGGGGGAGGTGCTGGCGCTCACGGTCGCCGACGTTGACCTGCAAGCGGGGGCGCTCGCTATCAATAAGACGCTGGAATATCTGCCGCCAATGACATACCGGGCGCAAAGTCCGAAAACGTCCGCGAGCGTGCGGCGCGTGTCGATGCCCGTGCAACTTGTCGCAATCGTCGCGGACTGGATGAAACAGACAGACGCCACGGCGCCCGCTGATATGCTCTTTCCTCTCTGCGAGCGCGGGCGGCTATGCTACGCCCTTCATGACGGCGCAAAAAAGGCAGGGCTGCCAGAAATTCGCGTGCATGACCTCCGCCACTCCCACGCCTCCATGCTGATAGATATGGGGTTTCCTCCTATCGTCATTCGTGACAGGTTGGGACACAAGGATATTCAGACGACGTTGAACATTTATTCCCACTTGTACCCCCATGCGATGGACGACGTAGCCGCCCGACTTTCGAGCATGTAGAAAAATAAAATTTGTGGAATTAGTACCGTTTCAGTACCGTTCCAATAACAGGAAGGCCGCAAACCCTAGGAATAGCGAGGGATTGCGGCCTTTGCCTTTGTGGAAGTTCGATTCTACTACATTTTCAAAAAAGATGGGATTGTCAATAGTTTTGTGTAAACCTGAATTATTCAACCGGCAAAGGATCAACACTGTCGAGCCCTTGCCATAACTAACGAAATGCTTCTTTCCGTCCTTCACCCGATGGGTTGAGAC
>CACZFT010000006.1 GCA_902780535.1 uncultured Selenomonas sp.
GACCGCGCTGATCAAGCTGATCGCCGTCGGCCTCGTGCTCGGCATCCTGCTCGCGGTCGCCGCGCCGCAGGCCGTGCCCGCCGTCGCGATTCTCGGCGATCTGTTCGTCAAGGCCTTGAAAGGCGTCGCGCCGATCCTCGTCTTCGTGCTCGTCATGAACGCGATGGCGCAGAAGAACGCCGACGCGAGCGCGTCGATGAAGCCGATCGTGAAGCTCTATATCTTCGCGACGTTCTTCGCCTCGCTCGTCGCCGTCGCGTACTCGTTCGCGTTCCCGACGACGCTGTCGCTGGCCGTCCCGCCCGACGCGAAAGTCGCGCCGCCGTCCGGCATCGTCGAGGTCTTGAAGAACCTCATTCTCTCTGTCGTCGACAATCCGATTCACGCGCTCGCGAATGCGAACTACATCGGTATCCTCGCATGGGGCGTTGTCTGCGGCATCGCGCTGCATGCAGCGGGCGACCAGACGAAGGCCGTGCTCAACGACCTCGCGAAAATGGTCACGAAGGTCGTGCAGTGGGTCATCCGCTTCGCACCGTTCGGCATCTTCGGCCTCGTCTCGAATGCCATCGGCACGGCCGGCATCGGCGCGCTGATTGGCTATGCACAGCTCCTCGCAGTGCTGCTCGGCGCGTTCTTCACGGTTGCGCTGATCATGAACCCGATCATCGTCTACAGCCAGATTCACCGCAACCCGTATCCGCTCGTCTGGACGACTTTGAAGGAAAGCGGCCTCTATGCGTTCTTCACGCGCAGCTCCGCCGCGAACATCCCTGTGAACCTCAGCCTCTGCGAGCGCCTGCATCTCGACAAGGACACGTACTCCATCTCCATCCCGCTCGGCGCGACGATCAACATGAGCGGCGCGGCCATCACGATTGCCGTGCTCTCGCTCGCCGCGGCCACGACGCTCGGCATCTCCATCGATCTGCCGACGGCACTCCTGCTCTGCATCGTTGCGACAGTCGGTGCGTGCGGTGCCTCGGGTGTCGCGGGCGGCTCGCTGCTGCTGATTCCTGTCGCCTGCGCCTCGTTCGGTATCGGCAATGACATCGCGATGCAGGTCGTCGGCGTCGGCTTCATCATCGGCGTGCTGCAGGATTCCTGCGAGACGGCGCTGAACAGCTCGACGGACGTCCTGTTCACGGCGACGGCTGAATTTGCTGAGAAAGCAAAGGAAGGCACGCTCAAGGCTGAAGACCTCGTGCCGGAACAGAAATAAAAGAAGAGATTTTTGAGACTCGTGCCATGGCGGCACGAGTCTTTCCTTTGGAAAGAGTGGAAAGAGAAAGGTCGATGCTTATGAATACCGCGCAAGTCCTCGTCAAATGCTTGGAAAGCGAAGGCGTCAAGTACATCTTCGGCATCCCGGGCGAAGAGAATCTCGAAATCATCGAGGCGCTCCGCGATTCGCCCATCCAGTTCATCACGGTGCGCCACGAGCAGGGCGCGGCGTTCATGGCTGACATGTATGGCCGTCTGACGGGGCGTGCAGGCGTCTGCCTCGGCACGCTCGGCCCGGGCGCGACGAACCTCATCACGGGCGTCGCCGATGCGAACATGGACGGCGCGCCGCTCGTCTGCATCACGGGCCAGGTCGGCACGGAGCGCATGCACATCACGTCGCACCAGTATCTCGACCTCGTGACGCTGTTCGAGCCGGTGACGAAGCGCAGCCGCCAGATTGTCCGCGCCGATACGGTCAACGAAATCATCCGCAATGCCTTCAAGCACGCGCAACAGGAGAAACCGGGCGCGTCCCATGTCGATCTGCCGTGCAACATCGCGCGCATGGAGGTCGAGGAAGGGCCGAGCTCCCATCCGATCCATCCTTACGAGCCGAATGCCGAACTTGCCGATGTCACGAGCATCCGCGCAGCGGCCGACCTCATCGCCGGAGCCGAGCGCGCTGTCGTGCTCGCAGGTCACGGTGCCGTCCGCGGCCACGCGAGCGAGGCGCTGACGCATTTTGCCGACACGCTGCACATCCCCGTCATCAACACGATGATGGCGAAGGGCATCATCCCGTGCGATGACGACTACGAGTGCGGCACGATCGGCATCCCGCAGAAAGATTACCCCGATGCGCTGATCGAGCACGCCGACCTCGTCATCGCCGTCGGCTACGACCTCGTCGAGTATGCGCCGACGAAATGGAATCCGAAAGCCGACCACAAAATCCTGCACATCGATGCGCACACGGCGCAGGTCAACAAGCTCTACCAGCCGAATGCGTCTGTCGTCGGCGACATCCCGCACTCGCTCGAAAAGCTCATCACGTTCTGCCAGCCGAAGACCGTCGCAGACGACATGTTCGCGCTGCGCGACGAGATGCGCCACGAGCGCGAAATGTACGCAGACGATGCAGGCTGTCCTGTCAAACCGCAGAAAGTCCTCTGCGACATCCGCAAAGTGCTCGGCAAATCCGACATCCTGATTTCCGATGTCGGTGCGCACAAGATGTGGATTGCGCGCCAGTATCCGTGCTATCGGCCGAACACCTGCATCATCTCGAACGGCTTCGCGACGATGGGCCTTTCCGTGCCCGGAGCCATCGCGGCAAAGCTCGTCTATCCCGACAAGAAGGTCATGGCCGTCACAGGCGACGGCGGCTTCCTCATGAACTGTCAGGAGCTTGAGACGGCCGCGCGCCTCAAGACGCCGTTCGTCACGCTGATTTTCCACGATGGGAGCTATGGCCTCATCAAGTGGAAGCAGATGGAGCGCTATCATCATGCGACGTCGGTCGATTTCACGAACCCGGACTTCGTGCAGCTCGCCGAGAGCTTCCACTGCATCGGCTATCGCATCGAAAAGGCCGAAGACCTTCTGCCGACGCTCGAAAAAGCCTTTGCGCAGGACGTCCCCGTCATCATCGACTGCCCCGTGGACTATGGCGAGAACATGAAGCTCACGGCGCATCTTTTCAAGCGGTTCCAGTGACGCGCAGGGAAGCGGGAAGACAAAGATTCATGCAGGCGCAGAAATAAACAGGCAGAAAAAGCGAAACTCGTGCTATACTAGATGTGCAGCACGAGTTTCTTTTTTATGAGGGGATCCTATGATATCGAAATCCAGCAAAGTCTTTCTCAGTATTGCGGCGGGCGTCCTGATGGCAATCGGCGGCGTCCTCACTTGCACGCCGTCGAAAGAAGCGTCCTCCTTGCCGCCGCCTGCGCAGGAGACGGCGGAAGAGCCAGCGGCAGAGCCGCAGGAACCTGTCCGTGTCTTTGCGGCCGATGACCTTTCAAACCTCGCACCCGATGCGCCAGACGTCCCCGTCTACGACAAGCACACGCTTGCCGAGCGACGCGCGGCAGGCCTCCCGACGGCGCTCCCGGACATCGCGCCCTACCGCACGGGAAAGACCGTCTACCTGACATTTGACGACGGCCCGGATGACAAGAACACGCCTGCCGTCCTCGATATTTTGCGCGAGGCCGGTGTCAAGGCGACGTTCTACGTCACGGGCCGCCAGGCCGAGGCACATCCCGACGTCCTCCGGCGCATCTACGACGAAGGCCATGCCATCGGCAACCACAGCTACGACCATCGCTATGAAAAGCTCTACCCCGACGTGAATGGCTTTCTCGCAGAGATGGAGCGCACGGACGAAATCATCTATGGCATCCTCGGCGTGCGGCCGCTGATCCTGCGCGCACCTGGCGGCAAGATCGGCCATTTCACGGCCGCCTACGCACCTGCCATCCGCGCGAACGGCTACGTCGAGCACGACTGGAACGTGAGCTCCGCTGATGCCGCACCCGGCCATCCCGTCGCGCAGGACTTCATCGACAACATCTCGTCGGAAACCGATCAGGAGGTCGCGGCGCGTACGGCCATCATCCTCATGCACTCGTCCGAGGGGCATGAGGAAACGGTCAAGGCTCTGCCGAAAATCATCGAACTTCTGAAAGCCAAAGGCTACACGTTCGGCGTCATCACCCCGATGACCCCGCAGCCGTGGTGAATGTACGAATATACATGGAAGGATCATATATGGACGGATACAAGAAATCGAATCTCACGACGCTCTGCTATCTCGAGCGCGACGACAAATATCTCATGATGCACCGCGTGAAGAAGGCGCACGACATCAACCATGACAAGTGGGTCGGTGTCGGCGGACACTTCGAGCCGGACGAGAGCCCGGAGGAATGTCTGCTGCGCGAGGTGAAGGAAGAGACGGGCGTCACGCTCGACCGCTTCCGCCTGCGCGGCATCATCACGTTCGAGTCGGATGCATGGCAGACGGAGTACATGTTCCTCTATACCGCCGACCGCTGGCACGGCGACTTCATCGGCCGCGACGACGGCCGCGAAGGCACGCTCGCCTGGGTCGAGAAAGCGCTCGTGCCGGAGCTCCCCATCTGGGAGGGGGACAAGATTTTCTTCAAGCTGATGGAAAAACAAAACCGCCCAGTCTTTTCGCTGAAGCTCCGCTATGTCGGCGATAAGCTTGTCGAAAAAGTGCTGGACGGAAAAGAACTGTGAACTGTCAGGCCGCTTCGTGCGGCTTCTTTTTTTGCTCTTTGAGATACGCTTCGATGCGCACGTTGACATTTTCCTGCAGGTTGCGGTAGAAGAAGCGGTAGTCGTAAATGTGGAAGATGCCGTCGTCGTAGAGCTTGCCGGGGAAGCGCTTCGGGGAGATGTCGGTGCATTTGAGGGCGCCGCGCTCGGTGTCGATGTAGGCGCCCGTGAGGGCGGGGTATTCGCTTTCGACCGTGCCGTCGGGGGTGACGAAGCAGGCGCCCTTGTTGAGGCTGCGGTCGGCGACGGTGCCGTCTGTGCGCCAGTTCAGCGGATTGATGGCGAGCGCATGGATGCCGCGCGGTAGGATCGGCGAGTCGTGGACGCCTTCGGCTTCGCTGTTGAACGCGACGATGACGCCCGTATCGTCGGCACGGCCAGCGAAGCGGAGCTGCGGATATTTGCGCATCTCTTTTTCCGTGATGACCCAGCCGATGGCGTAGGCCGCGATGAGCTGGCGCGCGATGCGCATGTCGCCCGTGCGGGCTTTGAGCAGGCGCAGCACATGGTCGGCACCCTGCGAGAAGCCCGCGATGATGAACGGCCTTCCTTCATTATAATGCTCCATGTAGTAGTCGAAGGCGTCCTCGATGTCCTGATGCGCTTCTTCGATGCATTCCTCGCGGAATGCCTTGTCGAACGAGTAGACTTCGAAGCCGGCCTGCCGATAGTACGGTGCGAAGAAGCGGCTGCGCGCGTCGTAGATGCCTTTCTCCATGCGGATGACCTTGCGCAGTGCAGCGCGTTCCTGCGTGTTCGAGAGGTCGAGATAGTATGGCTCGTAGCGGCCGAGGCAGGCGGTCGGGCTGATGAAGAAGACGTCGGCCGGCGCATCGCCTTCGGCCGCGCTCGTGTCGGCGAGGAACGCCCAGCTGTCCGCCTTGCTGTAGTCGATGGGCTGGCGTGGAGGCTCCGCGAACCAGCCTTTGACCGTCGAGCGCACCTTGTCTGCCACGTTGTTCACGATATGAAACAAATTACGTGTTTTCATCGTACTCACCCCACGTTTCATTCGTATTTTCTTGTTTTGTTTGATTCGACGGTGGCAATCGGAATTCCTTTTTCGGTATGCACATTGGCCCCGAAATCCATTGTGCAGCATCCACAAAAATCTCGAAAAAACGTTGTATGTTTTGTCGTTGCCCGGAAGACGGCCCGATGGTAGAATGACATTGTCAACAGGGAACAGACAGAAATGATGCAGAGAAAGAGCAATGGCGCTCATGCTTTACGGATTCGCGTGAAGCATGAGCGTTTTTCTTTTCAAAGTGTCACTTGCAGAAAGGGAGTGGCGGATATGGCAGAAATCGGCCGCATGTATATCGATGGCGCGTGGGTGCCGGCAGCATCCGGCGCGACGCGCGAGATCATCAATCCGGCAGACCAGTCGGTCATCGGCACCGTCTACGAAGGCGATGCCGCCGATGTCGACAAGGCGGTGGCAGCCGCGCGAAAGGCGTTTGACGAGCCTTCGTCACCGTGGCGGGCGCTGAAAGCGGGGGAGCGGGCAAGCCTGCTCTTCGCCCTCGCCGACAAGCTCGAAAGCGAGGCGAAGGACTTCGCGCACCTCGAAGTGCTCGACAGCGGCAAGCCGCTCCGCGAAGCGGAATGCGATGTCAGTGACGCATGCAACTGCCTGCGCTACTATGCGGGCCTCGCGACGAAGCCGATGGGCGTGACGTACGAGGTGCCCGAGGACATGCAGGCGCTGACGGTGCGCGAGCCCATCGGCGTTTGCGCCCAGATTGTCCCATGGAACTATCCGCTGCTCATGGCGATGTGGAAGCTCGCTCCGGCGTTCGCGGCTGGCAACACGGTCGTGTTCAAGCCCGCCGAGATCACGCCGCTGACGACAATCAAGTTCTTCGGCCTCATCGAGGACGTCGGCTTTCCGAAAGGCGTTGCGAATCTCGTGCTCGGCGCGGGCGCGACGGTCGGCGCAGCGATGAGCGCGCACCCGGGCGTCGACAAGATCGCATTCACGGGCGGCACAGTGACGGGCAAGAAAATCCTCGAGTCGTCGGTCGGCAACCTCAAGCGCGTGAGCCTCGAGCTCGGCGGCAAGTCGCCGAACATCGTCTTTGCCGATGCCGACTTCGAGACGGCCGTCGATTATGCGCTGTTCGCGATTTTCGCAGGGCAGGGCCAGATCTGCGCGGCGGGTTCGCGGCTGCTGCTCGAAAAGAGCATCGCGCCGAAGTTCATCGACCGCCTCGTCGAGCGCGCGAAGAAGATTGTCGTCGGCCCCGGCCTCGCCGAGGGCACGGAGATGGGTCCGCTCGTCTCGGAGCGCCAGATGGAGAAAGTCCTTCATTATATCGACCTCGGCATCAAAGAGGGCGCGACGCTCGCCTGCGGCGGCCACCGCATGATGGAGGGAGATTTCGCGAAAGGGTTCTTCGTCGAGCCGACGATTTTCACGGACACGACGGAGGACATGAGCATCGTCAAAGACGAGATTTTCGGCCCCGTGCTCGCGGTGCAGGTCTTCGAGGATGAAGCCGACGCGATCCGGATGGCGAACAACACGCGCTACGGCCTCGCAGGTGCCTGCTTCACGCAGGACGGCGCAAAGGCGCTGCGCGTCATCAAGGCGCTGCGGGCAGGCATCACCTGGATCAACGGCTACCACTCGACGTACAACGAAGCCCCGTGGGGCGGTTACAAGGAGAGCGGCAACGGCGGGCGCGAGCTCGGCACGTACGGTCTCGAAGAGTATACGGAAGTCAAGCAGATCAACATCAACACGAATGTCTGCCCGATCGGCTGGTTCGCAAACTGAGATAACGACCATGCCACCAAGGGGCAGGCCCCCTCTAGAGGGGGCTGTCAGCGAAGCTGACTGGGGGAGTAGTTGGGTGATGGAGACAAACGAAAATACACGAAATTTTGCTAAAGAACTTTAGCAATGATTGCATGAGTGTCCAGCTATCGCATCCTACTACTCCCACCACCGCTTCGCGGTCCCCCTCCCTCTAGAGGGAGGCTGCAGTTTGAATGACTTCACCGCTTAACTTAATGACATTGCCCTCAAAGAGGGAGGCTGCATGTGTATGATACTGCCAGCAAAGGAGGTGAGGAAGATGCAGCAAGAGTAAGCGTGAAAATCATCAGAATCATCTGTCATAGAAAGCCATGTGTTTTGAGGAGGAGTGCAGAATGGAAAAGATGGATTTCAGCAAATTCGGCTACGGCAAAGTCGCCGATCATATCGAAGAACTCAAAGACATCGTCGGGCCGGAAAATGTCATGACGGCCATGCACGACCGCGCTATGCGCGCCGCATCGTGCGCACCGTTCCCGATGCAGCGCTGGGAGGATCATATCCCCGACGTCGTCGTCCTGCCGGGCAGCACGGAGGAAGTCTCCGAAGTCATGAAGCTCGCGAACAAGTACAAGCTGCCGGTCGTCCCGCGCGGCGCCGGCTGCGGCCTCGCCGATGGCGCGTTCCCGCTCAACAAGGGCATCTGCCTCGACATGAAGCGCATGAACGAGATTCTCGAAGTCGATGACATCAACCGTACCGTCACGGTGCAGCCGGGCGTCAACATGCAGGAGCTCAACAAGGTGCTCGACAAGGTCGGCATGTACTACCCGGACGATCCCGCCTCGTACGGCACGGCCGTCATCGGCGGCCGCATCGGCACGAATGGATGGAGCGTCGGCGGCGCCGGCTCCGGCCATCCGGCGAACCTCGTCTGCAGCATGGAAGTCGTGCTCCCGACGGGCGAAGTGGTCTGGCTCGGCAAGGGCGGCTCGAGGAAGTGCCGCAACTCGTCGGCAGGCTACCGCATGCTCGAGCTGTTCTTCGGCCATCAGGGCACGCTCGGCGTCGTGACGGAGGCCGTGCTCGATTGCTGCCCGAAGCCGGAAGTCGAGTTTCCGTCGTACTACGGCTTCGCAAGCTACGAAGAAGCGTACAACGCGCTCTACCAGATCGGCATCTCGGGCGTCAAGTGCGCCGTCAACTACATCATGTTCGACGACGAGAAAATCGACTTCCTGCGCCGCGACGATGAAGCGTTCATCCCGCTGCCGGAATCCGTCAAGTGCGTCGTCATGGCGACGTTCGCCGGAACGGAAGGCGAGGTGCTTGCCGCCCGCAAGAAGATTCTCGGCATCATGAAGAAGATGAAGGGTACGTACCTCGGCGAAGAGCAGGCCTGGGGCGACTGGGCGACACGCCATGACCGCTATCATCTCGCCGTGCACTGCCGCGACGGGCAGGGCCAGGTCGTCACGATGTCGTGGCACTGCGAGGACAACTGCATGATCCACAGCGAGCTGCCGGAATTCACGCACGGCCTCCACAAGATCGTCAAGAAGTACGTCGACAAGTACGACAACATCTTCAATGATGCTGGCTGCTTCATCTACTGCGGCGGCCCGTACCGCACCTGGGGCGACTACCTCGCCGAGGTCGACGTCTTCATCAACGAGTACGCGATGACGCCGGAGCTCTGGGAAGTCTGGCTCGACATGAAGCGCGAGATTGCAGAGCTCGCCGTCGATCTCGGCGGCTCGATCTCCATCTGCCACGGCGCCTGCCGCGAAGGCGATGTCGATGTCCTGATCGAGAAGGAGCTCGTTGACGGCCAGTTCGAGATGATGAAGAAGATCAAGAAGCTCTTCGACCCGAACAACATCATGAACCCGGGCAAGTACCGCCTCGACCTCGCTTACTGAGCATAGGCGCAGCACCGAAAACACAGAAAGCATAGAAAGCCATGTGTATGATCGAAGAATGAAAGGGAGGGCTGGACATGGAAATCCTCAGCTATAAGAAATTCTACGAAGACCCCGTCAAGAAAGGCGAGAAAGTCGACGACGAGCTCTCGAAAGACTGCTACAACGTCTTTGCATGCCGCCATAAGTTCTGCCGTGAATGGTGCCCGGACTACGTCGAAGAGGGCAACGAATCCTACACGTCGTACGGCTATCACACGGGCCTCCTCGCGCTATCGCGCGGCAATGGCGACCTCTCCGAGATGAAGAACGCCTACATCCACTGCCTCGAGTGCGGCCAGTGCGAGCTCAAGTGTCCGAACACGATGTTCGGCGGCGATTTCTACCGCGTCACGACGACGACGGTCGACCTCGTCCGCAAGATGCGCCGCGACCTCCATGCGCAGGGCATCGACTATGACGGCTTCGAAGAAGTCCAGAAGACCATCGACGACTTCAAGGCGCACGACGCAGGCCCGGACGAAGACCTCACGAGCTGGGCAGCCGGCCTCGACCTGCCGTTCGAGGGCGAGACGATGATGTTCGTCGATTACTACAATGCGTTCCAGACACGCGAAGTGCCGATCGCGGCAGCGAAGATCCTCAAGGCGGCCGGCGTGAAGTTCGGCATCCTGAAGCATCCGCACATCACGACGGGCGAGCTGTACGAAACGGACGAAGACGCCTGGGTCGATGCAGCGAAGAAGAACGTCGAGGCGCTCAAGGAAGCCGGCGCAAAGACCGTCATCATCGTCAATCCGCATGAGTATTCCTATTTCATCAAGGAATATCCGCGCTATGTCGGCGAGCTGCCGTTCGACGTCGTCTTCATCACGGACTACGTCAACGACCTCATCAAGGCTGGCACGATCAAGTTCGTCAAGCCGTACAACAAGAAGGTCACGTTCCACGATCCGTGCAGCCTCAACAAGCTCTGCGGCAACTACAAGGCGCCGCGCGAGATCATCGCGGCCCTGCCGGGCACGCATGCTGAGATCGAAGACCCGGTGCTCCAGTGGAAGTACTGCTGCGGCAATGGCGTCTCGAGCGCGTTCCGCAAGGCGCTGCCGGACGTTTCCTATAAGATCGGCGTGCGCCGCCTGAAGCACGCCAACGATGTCGGTGCCGAGGTGCTGCTCGTCGCGTGCCCGCACTGCAAAGATATGTTCGCTGAGACGAAGACGAAGTCCGGCATCAACATCGAGCCGGTCCACATCCTCGAAGTCGTCGCTTATTGCATGGGAATTGAGGTGTAATGCATCATGGCAGAGAAAGTTATCAAGAAATCCGATCATTATGAAGTCGAGCCGTGGAGAATGACGGGTTACATCCATCAGCAGGTCATGAACGATGCGGCCATCCAGAAGATCATGCAGGACAAGATGATGTACCTGACGTGGATGCACAAGCAGGAAGCCGGCCGCTGCCTGCCGGGCTACACGAAAGAAGAACTCGAGAGCTGACAGGAGGTGTCTGCCATGCACATCGTCGTCTGTGTCAAGCACGTCGTGGACAGCACGGAAATCCACGTCGACAAGAAAACGAACGAGCTCGTCCTGCGCGGGCTCTCCACGAAGATCAATGATTATGACAAGAACGCTGTCGAAGAGGCGGTGAAGCTCAAGAAAGAGCTCGGGGCGACGGTCTCCCTCGTCACGATCGGCCCGCGCGACGCCCAGAAGACGCTGAAGGAAGCGCTGGCGATGGGTGCGGACGATGCGTACCTGCTCCAGATTTCCCCGCGCCAGCAGCTCGATACGGCGCAGGCCTCGCTGATCCTTTCGAAGATGATCGAGAAGCTCGAGCCCGTCGACCTCGTCCTCTGCGGCGAAGTCTCCGAGGACGGCTACAACAGCCAGACGGGCGCGCGCATCGCCGAGCGCCTGCACCTGCCGCACGTCAGCTACGTCACGAAGCTCTCAGCGCAGGATGGCGGCTACGTGGCCGAGAGCACGCTCGAGGACACGGCCGAGACGCTGAAAGGCGCGACGCCGGCACTGCTGACGATTTCGAGCGCCATCAACGTGCCGCGCCTGCCGACAGCCATCCAGATCATGAAAGTCCGCACGAGCCGCATCAAGAACGTCAAGCTCGCTGATCTCGGCCTCGACGACAGCGTGCTCGAGACGCCGAAAGTCAAGATGCTCGGCTATGAAATCCCCGAGCAGGAGCGCAAGAACATCATGATCGATGGCACGGCCTCCGAGGCAGCAGCCTCTCTCGTGAAATATCTGCAGGAAGAGAAGGTGATGTAAATGAGCAAGGTCTTGATCTATGCAGCGGATGCCGAGGAAGCAAAAGCCCTCGCCATCGTCGCGGCCCCGATTGCGGGCGGCCCGCCGGCGGCGCTGCTTTCGGGCGGCGCACTGCCCGAAGTCGAAGCAGCAGCTCTTGCGGCCACGTCCGGCGAGGTCGGTGCCGACGTCATCGTCGCCGCTGCCTCGAAGAAAGGCAACGAAGTTGCAGCCCGCGCGGCCGAAATCCTCGATGCCGGCTGCGTGACGGAGGCGCTCTCTGTCGCGGAGAGCGGCGGCAGCCTGACGGCCAAGCGCGCCATCTACGGCGGCGTCGCTGTCGGCGAATTCGCCTTCGAGGCAAAGCCTGCCGTGCTGACGATCGCACTTTCGGCGCTCGCTGGTGCCGAGGGTGACAGCGCTTATGGCGAAGTTTCGGCGACGGCGGGCGAGGATGCCGGCTACGACAAGGAGCTCGTCAAGAGCGAGCCGCTCGCGAAGACCGTCGATCTCACGAAGGCGAAGCGCATCGTCTCGTTCGGCCGCGGTCTTGCGAAGAAAGAGGACATCGGCGAGGTCGAAACGCTCGCGAAAGGGCTCGGCGCCGAGATTGGCTGCTCGCGTCCGATTGCCGAGGAGCTCAAGTGGCTGCCGCAGGAACACCAGGTCGGCATCACGGGCGCCATCGTCAAGCCAGACCTTTACATCGCGCTCGGCATCTCGGGCGCCATCCAGCATTTCGCGGGCATGAAGGACGCAAAAGTCATCGTGGCCGTCAACAGCAACAAGAACGCGCCGATCTTCCAGTTCGCGGACTACGGCATCGTCGGAGACATCTACGAAGTCGTGCCGGCACTCGAACAGGCAATCGGCGGCTGAAACACACAGCAGGAGGGCGGTGACCTTTATGGATGCAGTGAGAGAATTCCTGCCATTCATGCCGGCAGGCGCGGGAGCAATCATCTATCCGCTCTCGATCCTCTTCATCGGCTGCATGGTCTATGGATGTTATTGGCGGTTCCAGCGCTATGGCGTGAGCCTCAGGGACGCCTGGAACGAAGTGAGGGGAGACGCGAAGACTGAGGGCGCTGCGCGCCTCGGGAATGTCATCCGTCAGGCCCTCCTGCAGAAGAAAGTCCTGCGCCGCCCGTTTGCCGGCGTGTTCCACGGAGGCATCTTCTTCGCGATGCTCGTGCTGACGCTCGGCACGATGACCGTCGCGCTCCAGCAGGATCTTTTGGGAAAGCTCGGGCTGACGTTCCTCAAGAACGGCGTCTACTTCGCGTTCGAGTTCGCACTCGACACGGCGGCGCTCGCATTCATCGCAGGCTGCCTCGCAGCGCTCGGGCGGCGGATGCTTGCAAAGCCCGACTACCTCGAAAATTCGGCAGAATCGTACGCCGTCCTGGGGCTGCTGCTCTTCATCGGCGCGACGGGCCTGCTGCTCGAGGGCATGCGCCTTGCGGCGCACCCCGTTCCCTGGGGGTACTGGTCGTATGTCGGCAGCGCCGTGGCCGCTTTCATACCGGCGGCCGCCGTGCCTGCCATCTATCCGGCGCTCTGGTGGACGCACCTCTTCGCTGCGCTCACGATGATCGCGCTCGTGCCGTTCACGAAGCTCTACCATATTCTTGCGATTCCCGTCAATCTCTTCCTCGAGCCCGTCGGCGTCGCGAAAGCGAAGCTTTCCATGCCGTTCAACCTCATGGACATGGCAGAAGACGAGGAAAGCGAGGAAGAAACTGGCGAAGAAGAGCCGGAGCCCGTCATGGGCTTTGCAAAAGTGCAGGAAATCGACTGGAAGCGCAAGTTTGCCATCGACGCCTGCGCGAACTGCGGCCGCTGCGAAAGCGTCTGCCCGGCTCATGCGGCTGGACGCGAACTCTCTCCGCGCCTGCTCGTGCAGGGGCTCAAACATTCGCTGGCGGCGGGCGTCCCGGCCCCCGCTCTCATGAAGCGGGCAGAGGCAAGCGACCTGATTCTCGATGGCGAAGAACATCTGGGGGAAGCAGAAGATGTCTTCGCCGAGGGCGTGCTGACGGAAGAAGCTGCGTGGTCCTGCGTCAACTGCGGTGCCTGCATGGAAGAATGCCCGGCCTCCATCCATCATGTCGAATACTTGCTGGATCTCCGCCGCCATCTCTTTTCCGAGGGCCGCGTCAAGGACAAGCAGGCGACGCTCCTCGAAGCCGTCGAGCGCAATGGCAATCCCTATGGACTGCCGTCGTATGAGCGCACGGAGTGGCTGCTCGACAAGGGCATCCCCGACATCGAGGACAACCCCGACGCCGACTACATCTACTGGATCGGCTGCGCGGGCGCCTATGGCATCCGCAACCAGGAAGTCACGCTCGCGACGCTGCGCCTCCTCAAAGCAGCCGGCATCAACTTCGCCATTCTCGCGGATGAGAAATGCTGCGGCGAGGTCGTCAAGCGCCTCGGCGAAGAAGGCCGCTTCCAGCTGCTGGCCGCCGAAAACGTGGCCTATCTCGAACCCTATGCGGACAAGACGTTTATCACGAGCTGCCCGCATTGCTATAACACGCTGAAGCACGAGTATCGCGACTTCGGCCTCGAGCTCAACGTCATCCATCACACGGAGCTTCTCGCGCAGCTGCTCAAAGAAGGGAAGCTGCCGCTTGAAACGAAGGACGCGAAGCTCGCGCACATCGCCTATCATGATCCCTGCAACCTCGGCCGCTTCAACGGCATCTACGATGCCCCGCGCGACGTCATCCAGAAACTCCCCGGCGCGACGCTCGTCGAGCCCGAGAAGCATGGCGACAAGAGCTTCTGCTGCGGCGCGGGCGGCGGCAACGCCTGGTTCAATGTCGAGGAAAAGGAGAAGATCAGCTCCATCCGTCTCAAGGAAATCTGCGCGAGCGCGCACCCTGACGTGCTCGCCGTCGCCTGCCCGTACTGCCTCGCGATGTTCGACGATGCCGTGAAGACGGAAGGCATGGAAAAGACGCTCGCCGTCAAGGACATCTCCGAGCTGCTCGCGGATGCATTGCCGGCCTCGGCGGATGATGGAGCGAATGTCGAGGCGAAAGCCGCAATATCCTGAACATCTTTCCTGTAGTTCGCGACCATCTGTCACGGATTTGGTCTACATCCACAAAAGTTTCTAGGATTTTTGTTCACTACGTGCATTGTTCCAGACGGAAGAGGGTGCTATACTTTCCATAGACCATATTTATAGGGCATCGAAGCCTCCATGAAGGAAATATCACGTTCCTTCATGGAGGCTTTTGCTTTTCATTTTGTGAGGGAGTTAGGAGGTTTTCACCATGAGTGATTTGTTGCTGCGTCCCCCGGTGGGATCTGCTGCGGAATCTGTTGGTTCTGCAGCACCTATGGAATCGACCATCCGCGGTCATCACGTCAATACCATGAAGCGCTCGCTGTCGTGGGTCGATGTCTTCTTCATCGCGAGCGGCGTCCCGGCGCTCGTCCTGTTCTCGATCGGCGCGCTTGCGAACCAGGTCGGCACGCCATCGAACCTCGTTTGGACGATTTCGGTCTGCATGGGCTTTTTCCAGGCATTCACCTACGCGGAAATCTCCGGCCTGTTCCCGAACAAATCGGGCGGCGCCTCGGTCTATGGCTCCGTTGGCTGGCTGCCGTACAGCAAGTTCGTCGCGCCGCTCTCCGTTTGGTGCAACTGGATCGCCTGGACGCCGATCCTCGCGATCGGCACGGGCCTCATGGCCGGCTATCTCTTGACGAGCCTGTTCCCAGCAGACTCCGCCATCATGACGTGGCAGTACACGATCGCCGACCTGAGCTTCATCGCTGACGGCCTGACGCTCCGGCTGAACTCGACGTTCTTCCTCGGCGCCATTTTCCTGACGGGCATCTTCGTCGCGCAGTACTTCGGTATTTCGAAAGCCGCGAAGATCACGATGTTCCTCTCGCTCGTCGGCCTGCTGCCGCTGCTCGCCTGCTCGCTGATCCCGATTTTCCAGGGCAAAGTCGATTTTGCGAACTTCGCACCGTATGTGCCTGTGAATGGCGCCTGGGATTTCGAGGGCATCGGCATCTTCCTCGGCGGCATGTATGTGGCTGCGTGGACGACGTACGCATTCGAAACGTGCGTCTGCTACACGAAGGAGTTCAAGCATCCGAAGACGGATGCGCCGAAGTCCCTGATCCTTTCCGGCCTTCTCTGCATCTTCATGTTTTCCATTGTCCCGTTCGTCTTTGAGGGCGTGCTCGGCACGGAAGCACTCAGCGCCTCCGATATCGTGGATGGTACCGGCGTCGCGCGCGCGATGGGCAATATGCTCGGCGCCGGCCCGGCCGTCACGCACATCATCGTCGTCATGCTGCTGTTCTCGATCATCCTCGCCGTCATGACGTCGATGGCAGGCTCATCGCGCACGCTCTATCAGGCGAGCGTCGATGGCTGGCTGCCGCGCTACCTTTCGAAAGTCAACAAGCACGGCTCGCCGATCTACGCGATGTGCACGGATCTCTGCTTCAACCTGTTCCTGCTCATGATGTCCGACTACATGGTCGTCCTCATCGCATCGAACTGCGGCTATATCATTTTCAACTGGCTGAATCTCCAGTCGGGCTGGATTCATCGCATCGACCGCGCGAATGCCGTGCGCCCGTTCAAGATTCCGAAAGCGCTGCTGGGCTTCAACGTCCTGCTCTCGTTCTGCAATGTCGCGTTCCTTGGCGTCGGGGCGGCGCTCCTCGGCACGAGCAACATCATCACGGGCCTCATCATCTGCGCGATGATTATCCCGGTCTTCATCTTCCGCCATTACTATCAGGATCACGGCGTGTTCCCGACGAGCACGGCCGAGGCGGAAGAAGATGGCGCGGCGCACAAGAAGTGCGGCATCCTTCCGTATCTCGCCATTGGCGCAGCCGTCTGTACCGCGTACGGCTTCTACCATTTGTTCAGTTGATAGGAGGTGGACAGTTTGTCCATCCAGATTCAGAAAGTCTATCAGGAAACGCAGGCTGCCTACCAGCTCCACCCGCTGACGGGCGATGCTGGCATGACGCGCGAATTCTCATGGGTGCAGCTCTGTGAGGACATCGAGAACATCAAGTTCTTCCGCGGCAACGAACTCGTCATCACGACGGGGCTCATGAGCGACCACGAGACGTGGATGAAATCGTTTGTCGAGCGCCTGATCCGCTACCGCGCGAGCGGCCTGATCCTCAACGTCGGCAAGTACGTCACGGAGCAGGAAGTCACAGAAGGTCTGCTCGACTACTGCGAGCAGAAGGATTTCCCCGTCTTCACGATGCCGTGGCGCATCCGCTTCGCCGACATCATGCAGGATTACTGCGAGCGGCTGCTGCTCGCCCAGCAGAAAGAGCTGAACTTCGAGACGCTCGTGCGCGGCATCATCACGTCGAGCTGCCAGAAAGACGACTATCTGCAGGCGCTCTCGTCGGGCCTCTACCCGCATTCGGCGTTCCAGCTCAAGCTCTACGAGTTCTCGCACGAAGCGCTCCCGGAGGCGAAGAAGCCCGCGATCATCGAGGGCTGGAAGCGCATGCTCAACCACCTGCGCCAGCCGTACCTGCTGTTCTTCCAGCAGGATCTGCTGCTCCTGATCCTCTTTCATAAGAATCCCGAGGACGATTTCACCATCCCGGAAAAATACTGGAAGAAGCTGCCGGACGAACTGAAGCCGACGGCCTGCGGCGAGAGCCAGGTGCACATGCAGTACGCCGGCCTTACGGAAGGCTACCAGCAGGCCGAGGCTGCGCTCGAAGTTGCGCGCCTGACCGAAAAGCCCGTCATGGCGTTCAACGACATCGGCGTCTACAGTCTGTTCTTTGCGCTCAAGGATGTCAAGCCCCTGCGCAAAGCCTACGATGACATGCTCGCGCCGATCCTGCGCTACGACGAAGAGCACAACTCCCAGCTCGCGCCGACGCTCCGATACTATCTGTTCCATATGAACAGCATCCAGGAGACAGCGCGTGCCATGTACGCGCATCGCAACACCGTGAGCTACCGCATCAACAAGCTCAAGGAGCTCACAGGCGAAGATTTCGACGACGCCGTCGTCGCATTCAACTACATGCTCGCCTATTACATCGGCGACTACTTCCGCATGAAGGACATCACGGAGCCGTGAGCTTTTGGATGAGCATCCGGTTTCAGAAAACAGGAAGCGTTGACAACCCCCTTGCGTTCTCTCTATAATGTAAGAAAACGCAAGGGGGTGTTTTCTATGTTCCGAGATCTCGCACGATGCACGGCCAGGATCAAGGGCGAGCGCTACAAAGGCGCCGTCATCGCGGCGGCAGCATGGGAAAGAGGCGGCACGCCCGGTCGCACGGCTGACGGCCTGCCTGCGACTCTCGCCGACCGTCACGGCATGATGACCGTGCAGGCAGCTGACGAAAGCGGCACGCTGACGATCAAGATGCTGCTCGGCAGGAAAGCGCCGGTCGAGCGGACCGCAGGCGGGGAGGGCGTCCTCCACCTCGAAGCCCGCGCCGAAGGCGCCAGAGCGGCCAGCATCCGCCTGCAGTTTGCAACCGAAGATGTCCGAGAATTTGTGGAAGATGTCGGTGACACGAACGAGTTGCATGAAGGAGAAAAGCCTCTCGTGCCGGGGTTGCTGATTTTGGAGCGGCTGCTGAAACAAATGGAATTCATAACGTGTAGAAAAATTTTTTTGAAATATACAACGCCTGTCTTTGCGGGACAGGCGGTCATTGTACATTCAGCCCCCTTCATTGAGGGGGGAGGGCCACGAAGTGGCAGGGGGAGTAGTAGGGTACGGAAGCCGGACGAAACTGCAGGGCGTTTTCGAAAGACTTTCCCATCGAAGGGAGATTCTTGATGCAACGCGTCTTTCTCATCAACGCCCTCCGCACTCCGATTGCCCTGCGTCGCGGTGGCCTTGCCAAAATCCGCCCGGAAATTTTCGCCGCCTCGGTTGTCCGCGAACTCCTTCGTCGCACGAACGTCTCTGCCGATGTTCTCGACGGCGTCTTCGCGGGCAATGCCGTCGGCACGGGCGGCAATATCGCGCGGCTCATGAGCCTCCTTTCCGGCATCCCGTCGTCCGTGCCTGCCGTGACGATCGACATGCAGTGCGCCTCGGCAGCGGCATCCATTTCGCTCGCGTTTGCGAAGATTGCGGCGGGGCAGGGCGACTGCTATCTTGCGGGCGGCCTGGAAAGCGTCTCGCTCCAGCCTGCCCGCACGTATGCCACAGGCGATCCGCGCCGCGAGCAGCTGGCCGCGACGGGCGGCACGTACTACACAGCCGAGCTCGCGCCCGGCGACCTGCGCCCCGACGCGATGCTCTGGGGCGCCGAACGCGTCATGGAGCAGGAGCACGTCACGCGCGCCGAGCTCGACCGCTGGGTGCTCCGCAGCCATCACCGCGCGGCAGAAGCTGCGCGCGAGGGCGTCTTCCGCGAGTGGATGCTGCCCGTCGAGGACTGCACGCGCGACGAGGGCATCAAGCCGCGCATGAACCAGCGTCTGCTCGACCGTTTGCCGCCCGTGCTCGGTGCGGGCACGCTGCTCACGGCCGCGAATGCCTGCCGCACGAATGACGGCGCGGCGTTCGTGCTGCTGGCCTCCGAGCGCTTCGTCCGCGAGCATCACCTCGCGCCGGAGCTCGAAATCCTCGCGACGGCGGCGGCCGGCGTCAACCCCGACGAGAGTCCGCGCGGCGCGATGGCGACAGCGGAAAAGCTCCTCGCGCAGCAGCACATCGCATGGACGGATCTTGCGGCCATCGAGTTCAACGAAGCGTTTGCCGTCATCGACGTCCTCATGGAGCGCGCTCACCCCGAAGTCCTCAGCCGCTACAACATCCACGGCGGAGCCCTTGCTTACGGCCACCCCTATGGCGCGTCTGGCGCCATCCTCGCCATCCAGCTCCTCGCGGCACTGCGCGAGCACAGCGGCCTCGGCCTGCTGTCCATCGCGGGAGCAGGTGGACTCGGGGAAGCAATACTGGTAAGTTGCTTATAAAGCAGCCTCCCTCTCCGAGGGAGGGAACCGCGAAAAGGATATTGATTGGAATCTGCGAAGGAAGAAAAGGGACTTTTTATGAACTACTACGAATTATTATCCATCCAAGCAAAGTCCCATCCCGACAAGCTATTCTTTGTCGTGGATGATACAGAATATACGTACGCAAGCTTTCAAAAACTGACGGATGCGATTGCCGATGACATGACGGGCATCCATCCGGGCGACGACGTCCTCCTGCTTGCCGACACGCCGGCCCTCCAGCTCGCGGCGTTCCTTGCGCTCCAGCACCTCGGCGCGCGGCCGATTTTGGCGCATAAGGACATGGGTGCGGAGCTCGATGTTGTGCAGCACGAGAATGATCTGCAGGGACTCGTGCAGGCGAAAGATGCAGATGGCGATGCAGCGTCTCCCGTCATTTCCTTCACGCCGACCGGCCTGCCGCAGCAGCGTCACGCCGAGCCCGACATCCTCGGCGTCCTGAGCTCAGGCTCGACGGGCACGCCGAAGGTCATGTACCGCACATACGACAGCTGGGCGGGCTTCTTTCCGACGCAGGACGAAATCTTTTCCGTCGGCGAGGACACGGTCATGTTCCTGCATGGCTCGCTCTCGTTTACGGGCAACACGAACTCGCTGCTCTCCGTGCTCTATGAGGGCGGCACGGTCGTCACAAGCCGCCACATGCGCTGCCACCGCTGGGCAAAGCTCCTGCATCAGTACGACGTCAACTGCATCTACCTGATTCCGACGAAGCTCGTGCTGCTTGCCGAAGCCCTGCATGGCGCCATGACGTTCCCCGGCGTCTGCACGCTCTTCACGGGGTCGCAGCTGCTGACGCCGCCGATGATTACGGACATCATGGAGCTCCTGCCGAACGCGCAGCTCATCCTCTACTACGGCGCGAGCGAGCTCAACTACATCACATACGCCATCGTCGACAGCCCGTACCGCCCGCCCGAAAACCTCGGCCATCCGTTCCCGGGCGTCAGCATCTCGATCCAGGACGGGCTCATCTACGTCGATACGAAGTACCACGTCAGCGGCGTCGAGATTCCGTTCAGCGTTCATGATACGGGCAGCATCAACGAAAAAGGCGAGCTGATTTTCGGCGGCCGCACGGGCGCGTTCGTCAACCGCGGCGGCGTGAAGCTGAACCTCCTGAAGCTCGAGACGGAACTCCAGAGCCTGCCGGGCATCCGCGAGGCCGTCGCCCTGCGGACGAAAGACAAGACGCGCGGCGAAGGCGTGGACGTCTACGTCGTCAAAGAGCCCGACATCCCCGAAGCCGACGTCCGCATGACCATCCGTCACGGCTTCTCGAATGCCGAGATGCCGGACAAGATCACGTTCGTCGACGAGATGCCGCTCAATGACTGCGGCAAGATCGATCGGGAGAGATTGCATTGAGAAGATAGGGTGTTATAATAAAACAAGCGGCGCGTCATACCGCAAATATGACGCGCCGCTAAAAACTGAATACAGGAGGTGGTACCCATGGACTTGGAAACGAAAAATGGTCTCAAGCTCCACGTTTCCAGCAAGTTTGTCATCGCGGTCGCGACCGCGCTCTGCATGCTTGCAGGAATCCATTGGTAGAACCGTCGATTGTACTCGACCGAAGGACGCTGCTGGAACAGCGTCCTTTTGGTATCTCTGTATCTATGCCTATCATATCACGTTACAGTAGGACAGGCAAGCAGATTTCATGCTTTCGAATATTTCTTTTCCGATTCGTTGATGACGCATGCGACAGCTGCATCGCCCGTGATGTTGAGACAGGTGCGGAACATGTCGAGCACGCGGTCGATGCCGGCGACGAGGGCGAGGCCCTCGAGCGGCAGGCCGACGGACTGGAGCACCATCGCGAGCATGATGAGGCCTGCGCCCGGGACGCCGGCCGTGCCGATGGAGGCGAGCGTGCCCGTCAGGACGATCATCGCCATCTGTCCGAAGCTCAGGTCGATGCCGAAGACATTGGCGATAAAGAGAGAGCAGACGCCCATGTAGACGGACGTGCCGTCCATGTTGATCGTCGCGCCGAGCGGCAGCACGAACGACGTGACCTCGCGCGAGACGCCGAGCTTTTCCTGCACGTTCTTCATGTTGACCGGCAGCGTGCCGGCCGAGGAGCACGTCGTGAACGCGATCATCATGGCCTCGCTCATGCCAGAGAAGAACTTCATCGGCGAATGGCCGCCCCAGACGCGCGCGAGCGTCGAGTAGACGCCGACGGCATGGATGACGGAGCCGATGGCCATGCAGGCGATGACGGAGAGCAGCGGCAGCAGCACGGACGGGCCGTTTTCCGCGACGACGGGCAGCAGCAGGCAGAACACGCCGATCGGGGAGATCTGCATGATCATGTTGATGATCTTGTAGCAGACCTCGGCGCAGGCGTCGAAGAAGCTGATGAGCTGCTGCGCACGCTTGCCGCCGACCTGGATGATGCCGACGCCGACGAACAGCGCGAAGACGATGGTCGGCAGGATGTCGGCTTTCGCCATTGAGGCAATCGGGTTCGCCGGGATCATCGCGACGAAGACCTGCATGATCGACGGCGCTTCCTTGACCTTGACGGCTGCGTCCGTCGGCAGGCTCATGCCGACGCCCGGGTGCAGCAGTCCTGCGACAGCGAAGCCGATGAGGATGGCGATGGCCGTCGTGACGAGGTAGATGGCGACGGTCTTGACGCCGATGCGGCCGAGCTTGTTCGTATCGCCGATGCTCGTCATGCCGACGATCAGCGAGGAGAAGACGACCGGCACGATCATCATCTTGATGAGGTTGATGAACATCGTGCCGATCGGCGCGATCCACCATTTGATGAACGGCACGGCATCAGGGCCCGCGACGAGTCCGAAGATGACGGACAGCACGAGCGCGACGAAGATTTTGAAAGACAAGTGCATAGAAGCCACTCCTTCTGTATAGAGTTTATGATATGCATTCATTATAAAGTCTCTTTCTTTTTCCAGCAAGGCTTGTAAACATGTATACAATGTGCGATAATAAAAGGAAACGTGTTTACCAGAGGAAGAGGAGGCAGTTATTTTGTTGATGAATGGCGCACAGGCAGTCCTTGAGAGCCTGAAGAAAGAGGGCGTCGACATCGTGTTCGGCTATCCGGGCGGCGCGGTGCTGACGCTGTATGATGCAGTCTACCAGATGAAATTCCCGCATGTGCTGACGCGGCACGAGCAGGGCGCCGTCCATGCGGCGGACGGCTACGCCCGCGCGACGGGCAAGGTCGGCGTCGTCTTCGCGACGTCGGGGCCGGGCGCCGGCAACCTCATTACGGGCATCGCGACGGCGAACATCGATTCCGTGCCGCTCGTCTGCATCACGGGACAGGTCGCGAATCCCTATATTGGAAAGGACTCGTTCCAGGAGGCCGACATCGTCGGCATCACGACGCCCATCACGAAGCACAACTACCTCGTCAAAGATGTCCACGACCTGCCGCGCGTGCTCAAGGAAGCGTTCTTCATCGCGCGCACGGGCCGTCCGGGCCCCGTCGTCGTCGATGTCGCAAAAGACGTCTTCGATACGAAATTCGATTATAAATACCCAGAAAATGTCACGCTCAAAGGCTATGACGGCCAGTATCCGACGGACGAGAAAGCTGTCGACAAGGTCGCGAAACTACTTGTCAAGGCAAAGCGCCCGCTGCTGTTCGTCGGCGGCGGCGTAACGACGTCCGACACGACGCCGCTCGTGCGCAAGCTCCAGGAAGGGCTCGGCGTGCCGGCCGTCTCGACGCTTCTCGGCCTCGGCTGCATCGCGTCGGAGACCGAGGGCTTCCTCGGCCTCGCGGGCATGCACGGTTCTTATGCCTCGAACATGGCCATCCAGCAGTGCGACCTGCTGCTCTGCCTTGGCATGCGCTTCAGCGACCGCGTGACGGGCAAGATCAAGGACTTCGCGCCGAAGGCGAAGATCGTTCATTTCGAGATCGACGCGGCCGAAGTGGGCAAGAACGTGCCCGTCAATCTCGCTGTGCCGGGCGACCTGCGCGCCTCCCTGCCGCTGCTCGTCACGAAGCTCGAAGCGATGGACGCAGGCTTCCGCGACCAGTTCGCACCGTGGCTCCAGCATGCCATCGACATGTCGCGCGAGCACCCGTTCGGATACATCCCGGCCACAGGCCCCGATGACGTCATCCATCCCGGCGAGCTCATCGAGCAGGTCAGCAAGCTCTCGGGCGATGACACGATTGTCGTCACGGACGTCGGCCAGCACCAGATGTGGGCCGCGCAGTTCTACGATGCCCGCGAGCCGCGCCAGTTCATCACGTCGGGCGGCCTCGGCACGATGGGTTTCGGCCTGCCGGCCGCGCTCGGCGCGAAAGTCGGCAAGCCCGGCCAGTCCGTCGTGCTCATCACGGGCGACGGCAGCATCATGATGAACTGTCAGGAATTCGCGACGCTCGCCGACAACGACATCGACGTCAAGGTCATCGTCGTGCACAACTTCATCCTCGGCATGGTCGGCCAGTGGCAGCGCCTGTTCTACCATCATCATTACGCGCAGTCGGAGCTCAAGGGCAAGACCGACCTCGTCAAGCTCGCGGAATCCATGGGCTGCAAGGGCGCGCGCCTGACAAAGGCCGGCGATCTCGTGACGAAGCTGCCGCAGCTGCTGCAGGAGAAAGGCACGGTCCTCATCGACGTTTACGTGCCGGAAGAAGAAGACGTCCTGCCCATGGTGCCGGGCGGCAAGCGCCTCGACCAGATGGTGCTCGCGAAAGGAGAAGAAAAATGAAGAAATTCCTCTTGGCCGTCCTCGTCGACAACAAGCCGGGCGTCCTGACGCATGTCGCGGGCCTCATCAGCCGCCGCGCGTTCAACATTGAAAGCATTTCGGCCGGCTACACGGAGGAGCCCGACGTCACGCGCATCAACATCGTCGTCTCCGTCGAAAGCGAGCAGGAGCTCTCGCAGGTCGTGAACCAGCTCGGCAAGCTCATCGACGTCATCAAGATTGTCAACCTCACGCTCGAGGACTCCATCGAACGCGAGCTCGTGCTCATCAAAGTCCAGGCGTCGAAGGAATCGCGCGCCGACATCATCAACGTCGTCAACATCTTCCGCGCGAACATCGTCGATGTCACGACGGAGGACGTCGTCATCGAGCTCACGGGCGGTGAAAGCAAGATCGACGCGCTCTGCGAAGTCCTGCGCGAGTACGGCATCATCGAGATCGCCCGCACGGGCGCCATCGCGCTTTCGCGCGGGCCGATTCCCGTCAAATCGATGTAAAGAAAGAAAAAGGATTTTTTTCAAACGTGTCGAATACCATAGAAGAAAATAATATACTGGAAAGTCACTTTAGTGCGCAGCTCCCTTCATTGAGGGTAATGTCATTAAGTTAAGCGATGAGCCATTCAAACTTCAGCCTCCCTCTAGAGGGAGGGGGACCGCGAAGCGGTGGTGGGAGTAGTAGGATGCGATAGACTGACAAGAATGCAGCCGTCGCTAAAGTCTTTAGCAACGTTCTGCAGATCTGTTTATCTCCAGCATCCAACTACTCCCCCAGTCAGCTTCGCTGACAGCCCCCTCTAGAGGGGGCCTGGTCCTTAACTTAATGACATTATCATTGAGGGGGAGGCTGGGATACAAGTCAAGGGAGTGATCCTTTTATGGTAGCAAAAATGAAAAACTGCCCGTCCTGCGGGCGTCTCTTCGTGCCGCTGACGGGCGCGCAGAAGCTCTGCCCGGACTGCATGGACAAGCTGCACGAAAAAGAGCATGAGGTTGTCGAATACGTGCGCGACCATCCGAAAGTCAAGATCGCCGAGCTCATCGAGGCGACGGGCGCTTCCGAGAACATGATCAAGCGCATGATCCGCGAGGGCCGCTTCATCCAGACAGGCGTCAAGATGACGTACCCATGCGAGAAGTGCGGCGCGCCGATCGTCCAGGGCAAGCTCTGCCCGAAGTGCGCCGAGGCGCTCAAGAAAGACCTTGCAGGCGCAGCAAAGAAGATTGCGAGCGCGGCGGCAGGGCGAGGCGGTTTCGGCGGCGGCACGGGCAAGGGCCCGCGCCCGACGAATGGCGAGCGTCCGTCCTCGTTCCGCTCCGAGCGCGAAAAACAGTCGGAAAAGAAGCCATCGACCCGCTATCGCGGCCTGAAGAAGTGAAGAGGCAGCAAACACGGGAATTTTCTTCCGAAAATCTGAGGTTCGCTTGAAAAGACAAGAATCGTTCAAAAATGAAGCATGGACGAGAAAAATAGAGCAGAATCATGATAATCCGCCAAAAGCAAGAGTTAAGTCTCTTGCTTTTTTTTTCGATACTCTGAGCAGAAAGGTAAAAAAGGTGGTGGAACCATGATCATCAACAACAACATCCAGTCGGTCACGTCCCTCTATGGCACGTCGCAGGCGACGAGCTCGTATCGCGCACGCAGCAAGGCGGCTGAGAGCGCCCGTGACGAAGTTGAGATTTCCGAAGCCGGGCAGAACTTCAGCGAAATGCTCCAGAAGCTCCGCGAGGAGCCGGAAGTCCGTCAGGACAAAGTCGATTACTATTCGAAGGCCATCGCGAACGGCACGTACCAGGTGTCTGCGGAGAACATCGCTGCGGCCATGCTCGGCCAGCGCATCTGACGGGGCATCATCCTGAGAGGAGGAAGCTATGACATCACAGAACACGCGCCAGGCAGCTGGCATTGGGACGGGCTGGAAGGAACTCCTCCAGGTACTGAACGGACTCAACAAAAGCTATGAAGCCCTCATCGAGCTGAGCCAGAAGAAGCACAAGGCGCTTGTCTTCATCGACATCAAATCCATCGAAGCCATGAACGACACGGAGGCGAAGCTCACGCAGGACATCCGGCAGCTCGAAGAGCGGCGGCAGAAAGCCCTCATCCACCTGGCTGTGGAAAACCGGGCCATCAAGAAGGACACGCGGATGGCGGAACTCGCGCGCTATGCGCCGACGCCGCAGATCCGCGTGCTCCTGCAGAAGCTCCACGAAGCGCTGACCGCCTCGACGACGAAAGCTCAGGAGCTCCGCGAGAACAATCGCGTCCTGATTGAAGGAGCGCTTTCTGCCGTGACATATCATCTGAACCGCATCGGAGGCACGCATGTGGAAAACACATACGGCAGCTCCGGGCAGGAGGTCGTGACGCATGCCCGCAACTTTGAATACAATGCATGAGCCTGACGCCGTGACGGCGAAAGCCGCGGCGCTGCTCAAGGCAGAGTACCTCTGTGGGCGCGAGATTGCGCAGGCTGTTGAGACGCTCCAGAAGACCCTGCTCGAAAGCACGTCGGGAAAAGGCGTCCGCGAGGAAGCGAAAGCGCTCGAAGTCCTGCTGCAGAAGCTCGCGAAAATCGGGCAGCACACGGATGCGTTCCTGCATGCAGCGCGAAAGGACAGCCTCGCGGCCGTCCTCGCAGCAGCGCCTCCTTCGCCGCTCCGCGAAAAGGCGCTGCTGCTTGCCAGCCGCGCCGCCGAGCAGCAGCATGCGCTCAAATCCTCGCTTGCGGCCGCGCAAGGGCTCCTCGAAAAGAGCCGCGGCTTCATCGAGTTCCATGTCAACCTCCTGAACCAGACCGTCGCGAGCGACACGTACGCGCCGCCGGGCGGCAGCGGGAGCGAATCCGAGCTTCGGCGCGGCCGCCGGATGTTCGATGCCAACATTTGAAATCAAAGAAGATAGGTGATCATATATGCGTTCCACATTTGCCGGACTCAACACGATGGTGCGAGGCATCTTCTCGAACCAGCTCTCGCTCGACACGACCGGCCACAACATCACGAATGCCTCGACGGAAGGCTACTCCCGCCAGAGCGTCAACCTCGCTGCGACGCGCGGCCAGAATGTCGGCTCCATCTACGGCGAAGTCATCGTCGGCACGGGCGTCGATTCGACGTCCATCCTGCGTGCGCGCAACGTCTACGCTGACAAGCAGTACTGGTCAGAGACGTCGCAGCAGAAATATTTCACAACGCAGCAGACGAACTATGACAAGGTCGAAGCCATCTTCGACGATTCGAAGAATACGGGCCTCAAGAACGCCATCACGGAGTTCTACAATGCCTGGAACGACCTCTCGACGAATGCCTCGACATCGAGCAACCGCATCGCCGTCATCGAGAAGGGCAACGTCGTGGCTGACCGCATCAAGACGACGGCGCAGCAGCTCCAGTCGCAGATTACGGCCCAGTATGACGACATGCGCCTGAACGTCAAATCCATCAACGACTACTGCGACCAGCTCACGCAGCTCAATCAGAACATCATGCAGACGGAAGCCTCGGGCGGCACGGCAAACGACCTGCGCGACCAGCGCGACGAGATCGTCGACAAGCTCTCGGAATACATGAACCTCAACATCTACGAAGACGACAAGGGCATGTACTCTGTCGTCTCGAACGGCATCACGCTCGTCAACGGCAACAGCCATCTGACGCTCGAGATGTCCGATCCGTATGCGAACAAGGAGTACGGCATCAGCGACTACTCCGTCAACATCAAGGAGTCGGGCGTCGTCTTCCTGCCGACGAACGGCAGCATGAAGGCGCAGTTCGACACGATTGCCGAGGACAAGGGCTATATCGACAAGCTCGCGAACATCTCGGCGACGTTCCTGACGACGTTCAATACGATGCATCAGCAGGGTGCCGGCGTCGACGGCACGGACAGCTCGTTCGGCAACAACCCGCCAGCGTCCGGCACGTATGCGGGCCCGTCTTATGGCCTGAACTTCTGGGGCGAAGAGGATTCGCTCTACACATGGGATGCGACGAACAACCAGGTCGTCGCGTCCCGCATGACGAACATCCAGCGTTCCGTCACGCCGATGGGCAGCACGACGACAGCCACTCAGCCGAAGGTCACGATCACGGGCACGGCCTCGAGCACGGACAACCTCAAGGGCATCAACATCATCAACGAGCTCGGCATCTGCACGAACCTCAAGTCCACGGGCGGCCAGAACCTCATCGCGGCGCGCAAGCTCGTCATCGAGCAGGACGTCAGCAGCACGGGCGCGCTCCAGAACACCTACAGCGTCAAGGTCAACGGCTCGGGCGACGGCACGAACGCGACGAACATCTCGACGATCATCAACATGGACATGGAGAACGTCCAGTCGACGTCCGACATCGTCTACATGAGCGGCACGACGACGCTGATGGACACGAGCAACACGACGAATCCGAACAACATGACGTCGCGCGCCATCAAGGACGATTCCATCAACGCCTACTACTCCGCGGCCGTTGCGAAGCTCGGCAGCGATTCCGAGTCCGTCGATGACAAGTCGGACGCGCAGGACAAGCTCATCACGCAGATCAAGAACTGGCGTTCTTCGACGTCCGGCGTCGACTGGAACGAAGAGCTCTCGAACATGATCATGTTCCAGCAGGGCTACAGCGCCTGCTCGCGCTGCCTGACGACGATGGACGAGATGCTCGACAAGCTCATCAACAGCACCGGCATGGTCGGCCGCTGATGATTCGATGAAATAGGAGGAATTTCCATATGGCAATCCGCGTCAGCAGCAACCAGATGGCAAGCTCCACCGCCCGTCCGACGATTCCGTCGCCTACACGAAGTACCTGCGCTACGATACGTCGAGCGCTGAGAACACGCAGTATCAGGAGAACGTCGATACCGGCGTCTCGTGGATGAAGGCTTCGGATTCGGCGCTCGTCTCGATGACGAACATCCAGATGACGTTCAAGGAAAAGACCGTCTCGGCCGCGAACGGCGACAAGACGGATACAGACATGGCCGCCATCGGCAAGGAGATGATGGCCGAAATCCAGGAACTCGTCTCACTCGGCAACACGATGCAGGGCGACCGCTACCTCTTCGCGGGGCAGAAGGATACGACGATGCCGTTCTCGCTCTCCGAGACGCAGATCGACCGCGGCCTCGCAAAGACGCTCGACGACAAGGCCAGCGCGTACTTCAGCGGCGATGGCCAGGCGACGAAGTCCGGCACGATCCGCCAGATGCTCACGCTGACGGGCAGCGACGGCAACACGTACTACCTCAACACGAAGGATGGCTACATCTACACGCAGGACTTCGTCGAGAAAGGCTACAAGCAGAAAGTGGCGGAAGATGCGAATGCCATTGTCGATCCCTCGGCGGATGCTGTCGGCCAGCTCTCAGGCTGGAGCGGCACGACGCCGACAGAGACTGTCGCAAAGTACTTCAAGAATACGGGCGAGATTATCAGCAAGACGGCATCGCCTGGCAGTATCAGCGTGAACGGCACGAACGTGAGCTTCACATTCCAGACGGTTGCGCAGCAGGTCGCGACATATCAGGGCGATGCGAAGTACATCTCGATGACGAAGAAGAACGGCACGACGGAGCCGACGTCCGATACCGTCAACGTCACGGGCCAGGACATCTGGGGCACGGACATCTTCGACAATGCCGATTCCGGCAATACGGCATCGGGCACGGCCATGCTCAACAGCATGCTGACCGTCCATGCCGAAGTCGTCGGCACGAATTTCAAATGGCTCTCCGATGACGGGCAGACGCTTTCCGATGAGTCGCATGCGACGACGGTCAACACCGAGACGAAGCTCGGCGCCCGCCAGCAGCTCTACACATCCGTCAAGACGATGCTCGGCAACCAGCAGACGCTGATCCAGCAGGACATCACCGACGTCATGTCGGCCGATGTCGCCGAACTCGCGACGAAGCTCATGGAATCGCAGACGGTCTACAACATGAGCCTTGCCCTCGGCGCGCGCATCCTGCCGTCGTCGCTCGCAGACTATCTGAGCTAATAATTTCATGAAACTTTTGCCAGGATGGCAGGAATCCGCCAGGGAGAGGGGGAAATAGGAATGTTGTACCTCAATATCCGCTCGACGCAGGCGCAGATTTCCGTGCACACGCAGCTTGGAAAGCTCGAAGCGTACTCGACGCCGGCCCGCCTCTCGACCGAGAACCGGCAGGCGCGGTCGAATCAGGGCTGCACGCAGGCGACCATCGACATCGACTCGTATCCGAGCCGCCACAGCTACGGCTACACGAATCATGACGATTTCGCAAGGGAGCACGGGCAGGAAGGCTTCTCGAGCCTCAAGAAGACGACATCACGTCATACGCAGGACGCATGGCAGATCATCGACAATGCGGCGAAGCCCAATGCGAACGAGCTTCATAAAATCGCTTACAACGAGCAGGTCGGGACGTTCATCAGCAACGGCAAGAACCGCCACATCGTGACGGAGCTCATTCCCGACCCGAAGATCACCGTGCACCAGAGCGAACTCCGCGGCACGCCGGATCCCGGCGATGTCACGGTCCACATCGACACGGACGCCTTTGCGCAGACGCACTTCACGCCGGGGCAGGTACAGACATATGTCAAGCAGAAAGCGGAAGTCAACCAGTGGGTCACGGAAGGCCGCTATGATATCTACGCCTGATGCAGGGAGCAACAGGCGCAGCGAACCTATGGAGGCATTTTTTGATGAAGAAAGTCGACACCGTGAGATTTGGCACCATCGAGATCGATGAGAAGAAAGTCGTGCATTTCGCGCAGGGCATTCCCGCGTTCGAGGACGAACACGAGTTCGTCATCATCCCGTATGACGAAGAGAGTCCCTACGTCTTCCTGCAGAGCCTCGCGACGCCCGACCTCGCGTTCCTCATGACCGTCCCGTATCTCTTCTTCAAGGATTACGAGTTCGAGATTGACGACGCGACGGAGCAGCAGCTCGGGCTCGAAAGCCCCGACGACGTCATCGTCTACACGCTCCTGACCATCCCGCAGGGGCGCATCGATGACATGACGGCCAACCTCATGGCGCCCGTCATCATCAACCAGCGCACGATGGCCGGCAAGCAGCTCGTCCTCGAGAAGGGCGCCTACACGACGAAGCACCGCCTCTTTGCAGAAAAGGATGCTGGAAAGGAGGCGCGCTGATGCTCGTTCTGACACGCAAGCCGCGCCAGCAGATCATGATCGGTGACGACATCGTCATCAACATCGTCGAGGTGCAGGGCGACAACGTCCGCATCGCCATCGACGCGCCGCGCTCCATCAAGATCTATCGCGGCGAGATCTACCGCGCCATCCAGGAAGAAAACAAGCAGGCCGCCAGCCAGGTGCCGAAGGACATCGACCTCAGCGGCGCCCTGCCGAAACCATAAAGCAATACTGTAAAATGGACTGACAGGAAACATATCTACGGAGGGATTATCATGATTGGACAGATTCAGGACATTGTCTCTGCGGCTGTCGTCATTGGTGCGACAGAGGCGTCGAGCAGCACGCCGGGGGCTGCGCAGGCAGCACAGGCGGCTTCGCAGACCGGCAGCCAGCAGCAGGATCAGCAGGACAAGACGAACACGCAGGACACGCCGGCGGCTTCCGTCGACATCTTGCAGCAGGTCAAGAATGCCGCCGACCAGACGGACAAGACAAAGAATCCGCAGGATCAGCAGGACGATGACGACGACAAGAAGCTCGACGAGAAATCCGTCAGCTACATCACGGAAGAGCTCAACAAGCTCATGAGCCGCATCAACTGCAACCTCGAATTCCAATACCACAAGGAAGTCAATACCATGTCAGTCAAGATGCTTGACAAGAAGACGGGCGACGTCCTCAAGGAAGTCCCGCCCGAAGCGCTCATCAAGCACATGATCAAGGCGAAGGACTGGCTCGGCGCCTTCCTCGACAAGACCATCTGACCACACTGACCAAAGGAGGGAATCCCCATGTCTACGACAGGCATCTACGGCCTTTCAGGCTCCGGCATCGACGTTGACTCCATGGTCAAGGTCGGCATGATGACGAAGCAGAACCAGTATGACAAGATGTACAAGGAAGAGATCAAGAACGAATGGATGAAAGAAGCCTATTCGGATCTCTACAGCAGCGTCAATGAATTCAACCAGTCGACGCTCTCCACGTACAAGATGAGCTCGACGACGAGCCCGATGACAGCGACGAGCTCGAGCGAGGGTGTCGCGACAGCGACGGCGAACGCCGATGCGGCGAATATGTCGCATACGGTTACGGTCTCGTCAGTCGCGTCGAACGCCTACATGCAGTCGACGAAGGCCATCACGCGCAAAAACTCCTCGGCATCGAGCACGAGCATCTACCTCAAAGACTTGCTGTCGAGTACGGAGCAGGGGCCGTCGAACTACAGCACGATGTCGGATTCGCAGAAGCTCGAGACGGCGCTCTCGTTCACGATCAGCGACGGCGCGTCCGATAATTCGAATGCGACGACGAAGGAAATTTCCTTCACATACAAAGACCTTTTCGAAAGCAACCAGACGCTCAACGACCTTGCGACGAAGATCAAGAATTCCGGCGTCAACATCCAGGCGTCGTATGACAGCGTCAATGACAGTTTCTCGCTTTACCAGAAAACGGGCGGCAAGGCAAACCAGATCAACATCACGGTCGGCAGCGGTTCGACGGATTCGGAAAAGCGCGCACGCACGCTGCTCTCGAGCCTGAACCTCGGCATCGTCACGACGGCAGATGATGGCACGCAGACGCTCGGGTCGGCTATCGATTATGAGACGACGACATCGTCCTCGGCGGAGGGCAAGGATGGCAAGGCCACGATTGATGGCAAGACGTATACGACGACGGGCTCGAAAATCACGGTCGCGAACGTCGCGTACACGCTGGCCGGCAAGGGCACGACGACGGTTTCCGTCGCGCAGGACACCGACAAGGTCGTCGAGAACGTCAAGCAGTTCGTCACGGACTACAACAAGATGATCGATGCGCTCAACACGAAGTACTACGAGACGCAGTACAGCGACTATGGCGTGCTGACGAAGTCGCAGGAAAGCTCGATGACGCAGGATCAGATCACGAAGTGGAACGAGAAGGCGAAATCGGGCCTGCTGTACCACGACTCGCAGCTCGGCAAGATCATCAGCTCCATGCGCGAGGCGCTCTACACACCGGTCGAGGGCACGGACAGCGACTACAACACGATGATGTCGCTCGGCATCACGTCCTCGACGGATCAGGGCCACATCAAGCTCGACGAGACGAAGCTCAAGAAAGCCCTCGCGGCTGATCCGAACTGCGTCCGCAGCGTCTTCTCCGCAAGCGGCGACGTCACGACGACGAACGCCGACGGCACGACGACGACCACGACGGACTATGACAGCGAAGGCGTCATGAACCGCATCAGCGATGCGCTCTACAAGAACCTCAAGACGCTGAAGTCGTATGCGGGCGACTCGACCGAGACGTCCGATGGCAGTACGCTCGGCACGCTCATCGAGAACCTCAAGACGAAGATGAGCGACTTCAAGACGCAGATGGATGCCTACCAGAGCGCGCTCTACGACAAGTACGATGCGATGGAGTCCGCCATCCAGCAGCTCTCCGTCCAGCTCGGCTACATCACGGGCGGCAACTGAGCCGCCGGATGATGGGGGACGGGGGAACAGAATAGGAGGAACCTGAATGGTAAACAACGCGGCAGAGGCCTACAAGCGCCAGCAGATCATGACGGCGACGCCCGAGGCGCTCACGCTCATGCTCTACAACGGCTGTCTCAAGTTCATTGATGAGGGCATCCAGAGCGTCAAGGACGAGAAATGGGAAGATGCCAACACGTCGCTGCAGAAGGCGCAGAACATCATCTCCGAGTTCCGCATCACGCTCGACATGGACTACGACATCTCCAAGCAGCTCATGCCGCTCTACAACTACACGTACGACCGCCTCGTCGAGGGCAACATGAAGAGCGATGTCACGATGCTCGAAGAAGCGCGCGGCATCATCAAGGAGCTCCGCGACGCCTGGGCGCAGGCCATGAAGAAGGCGCGGCAGGAGAAGGGCACGCAGGGCGTGCAGGGAGGCAGCTATGTCGGCTGAAGCAGGGGCCAAGAAGCAGCAGGGCGTCGATGCGGCGAAGCGGGACTTCACGCTCTACCTCACGCTCTCGAAGGAACTCCTGAAGTTCATCGGGCAGGAGGACATCGACGAATTCCTCTCGCTCGCCGAGCAGCGCGGCCGCCTCGTCGACCGCATGAAGAAGAACCCGGCGACGGAAGTCTATCGCAAGACGCCCGAGTGCGCCGCGCTGATCGACGAGATCCATCCGCTCGACATGCAGCTCATCTACAAGGCGAAGGCCTGGCTCAACAAGAGCCGCCGAAAGACGGCCGCTGTCCACGCCTATGACCTCCAGACGCTGAGCCCCGTCGGCAACCTTTTCAACAAGAAATACTGATCGCGAAAAAAATTCAATTTTTTTTCCAAAACCACTTAAGTTTTTCGAAAAACATTCGATATATAGTGTGGAAGGAGCCAAAGAGAGCTCTTCCACGACGAATATCTCGATAATATGCAGGCAGCGGCTTCGGTCAGCTAGCAACCTTGGCGGCACCTGCCTATTATATAAATGGCGATAGCGGTCACGGATGGCCGTTAGAAAAAACAAACTCACATATCAGGGAGGAATTTATCATGTCAATGG
>CACZFT010000007.1 GCA_902780535.1 uncultured Selenomonas sp.
ATCGGTCTTTTCAGTATCCGCCGCCGAATCGAGCACAAAGGTAACAGTGTCATCTTTGACATAATAAGCGCCGTCGCCCGTCAATTCCGCTGCTTTAAGCGTGAGTGTAGCTACCATAAAAAATACAACTACAAATAAACAGGCAAAGAAATATGCCCCCGTGCATGGGCGATACATGCACGGGGGCACAGAGGTTGTCTTCGGTATGAGGCTCCACAGAGCCTCCTTGCCTATAGAGCTTATTCTACCAGTCTTTCTCTCATTTGGCAATAGGAAACGCTCGCAAGGAAGGTGAAAATTTCCTGAGGCTCACACCTGCTCGAGCACCTTCTGCCGGATCTCCGCCGGCACAGCCAGCGCCTCCGCAGCCTGCTGCGCCGTCATCTGCATGGACTTCATGAGGTTCCGCACGGAAGCGACCCACGTCTGCTCCCGCCCGCGCTTCTCGCCGCGTGCCTCGCCGCGTGCTGCACCGCGCGCTTCGCCGATAGCTTCCGCCCGTTCTTTCAGTCCGCTGCTCAGATTGCACATATTCTCCAGCCCCTTTCTCGTATCATCCTGTACATCAATTCCAAATTCTTCGCGCAGCCGTTCTGATTTCTGCAGCTCTGTCATCTGCTGCAGGAAGATGAGCTGCAGGAAGCGCAGCAGTTCGTTTTCTGGTTCATCGTCTCCCACATGCACGGTCGTAACATGGATGAGGTCATAGTCTGATGGTTCTTCGTGATGCACTCCGTAGATGTTTGTCTCTCTGAGTTCGTATCGGTTAATGGAGCTCTGTTCGCCTTCTGGCAGGTAGAAGCACAACCATATTGTATAGACTTTGCAGATGTTGTCGTAGTCCTGCCCTGTGAATTCGCGTTCTTTCTGTGAGGAAATCAAGCGGCTTGCATAGAAGATGGCACGCTTCATCAGCTTGTAGTTCGGGTCATTGCGCTGCGCTTCGATGTTGATGATGAAGCGGACGCGCTGATCCGTCCCCGGGATGCGGGCATAAAAGAGCACGTCATAAGTGATCCAGCCTTCACCAGATGCATTTTGTTCTGTCTGCAGGCCGCGAATTTTCTTCGGAAGGCGTCGACGGAACACTCGGTTCGTCCTCCCAGGATCGACCGGCACGGTACCGACCCACGGCTTCCCCTCGATGCAGTCATGCATGATGGTTTCGAGGCTGAGTTGGCGGTATTCTGGCACGATGTTCTTGAGGATGGGTGCGAGTATCTGCCGCATGGCCAGGACTTCTTTTGCCGCCTTGTCGTATGTCAGCTCTTCGGCCGTTTCTTCCAGCTGTTGTCTTCGTCTGTTTCTTGATCGATGCTTCATGACGTCTCCTTTCTTTTTCCTTATCGCTCTTGCTGACTTCCCGATCCCTTCACACCTGCTCGAGCACCTTCTGCCGGATCTCTGGTTGACATACTCCCACGGCTAAAGCCATGGGATTCTAAAGTGACTAACGCTTCCTGCCCTCTCGCGAGGGACTTACGGAAACTCCTATTACTGGACAATGCCCCGCCCAGTTTGTATTTCAGGCTGTTGCCTTTTCTTCGGAAAGGATGCGCAGTCCTTCTTCGTGGATGTTCTTAGCCGCGTTGCGGTCGCGATCGTGATGTGTTCCGCATTTCGGGCAATCCCATGCGCGGATGCGCACGTCCTTGATTTCCTTGTTCTGGAAGCCGCAGGCGTTACAAAGCTGACTGGAAGGGAAGAATTTCCCGATATGGACGATGGTTGTCCCGAATTTCGGGCTGACGTATTCCAAAAGGCTGACGAGTTCGGCGAAACCATAGTCCGCAACTTTCTTCCCATGCCCCATCTGCATCCACTTCATGTTGAGGTCTTCGAGGCAGATGATGGAATACTTCTTGCAGAGGGTTCGCGCCAGTTCCCAATGGAACGCCCGCCGCTGGTTCGCCACGCGGCGATGCAGCCGTGCAAGTTCCAGACGCGCTTTTTCGCGGTTGTGCGAGCACATCCGCTTGCTGGACAGCTTGCGATTCGCCTTTGCAATGGCATTCTTCTGCTTTCGGAAGAAGGATGGTTCGGGGATGTCGTTCTTCGGATTCTCTGCGACCAGCATCGCCCCTTTCAAGCCGAAATCGAAACCGATGCTTTCACCCATTCTGGTTTCTCTCTTGGCTTCGGGCGTATCGCAGATGAGATATACAAAGAAGTCTCCGCAAGCGTCCCGCTTGACCGTGAGGAGCTTGATTGCCCCTTCGATGTCGCGGCTCTTGGAAAACTTGTACTTACCTCCGGCGATCTTGATGACGTTTCCTTTGATGATGGAGCGCCCGACCATGTTGTACGAGAGGGAGCGGTATTTCCGCCAACTCTTGAACTTCGGCGGCGCGGTCTTCCGCTTGTTCTTCAGGTTCTCCCAGAAGAGCTTGTAGCCGCGCTGGATGCGGTCGGTGATGTCTTGAATGGCGTGGGAAGGGATGTCGTTCCAGAACGCAAAGCGCGGGAGCTTCTTGAGCTTCGCGAGGTGTTTCTGGAGGGAAAACTTGGAAAGAGACTTATGATAGAGCTTCCAGTAGCGGCGATGGAGCGCGATGGCATGATTGTAGACCTTGCATGCGACCCAAAGCTGGTGATCCAGCCGCCGCGTCTTCTTCGAGCGATAGAGCTTGAATTTGAAGGTCTTCATGTCGTTCAACTCCTTGTTTTCTGCGTCTCTACATACCGTTGGATGGTCGCGCTGCATACGTCTCCTGCCGTGGAAACGAAATAGCTCCTTGTCCATAGGCTAGGCGCGTGGCTCAACACGGGAAACTCGTTTCGCAGGACTCTGGAAGAAGCTCCTTTTATCTTCTTCATGATTCCAGCAGGAGATTGCTGTGGCCAGCACTTCAAGAAAAGGTGGACGTGGTCGTGGTGGCACTCCATCGCAAGGATTTCGATATTGAGTTCCTTGCACGTCTGCTGCGTGAGTTCCTTGAAACGGTCTTCCACATGCGGGATGTCGAAAATCTTGCGCCGATACCTCGGGCAAAAGACGAAATGGTAGTTGATGAGGGAGACGGTGGTAGCCGTCCTGAAATATTTATCCATGCCTCTATTATACTACAATGTATATGTATAAGCAATAGACAAACACATAAAAGAAAGGAGGGGCGCGGCTAACCCACGATTCAAATCATGGGCTTGCGCCGCGCCGTTGTGTGTCATTCGATGATGTCGACGTCGCAGAAGATTTCTCTGACGCTGACGCGGAAGTCTTGGTAGAGCGAGACGGGGATCTCCGTGGGGATGGCGGCGCGTTCTTCGTCGGTCATCTTTGCCAGTTCCCAGTCAGCATAGATGGCGTAGGTTTCCGCCAGCTGGAACCAGCCGTCCTGGTTCCAGTAGACTTCGACGGATTTTTCGAGCGGGGAGACGATCCAGTATTCGCGGACGCCGGCCTTTGCGTAGTGGCGCATCTTGGGCCCGCGGTCGTTCATCATGGTGGAGGGGGAGAGGACTTCGACGACGAGGTCGGGCGCTCCGTGGACGCCATCGGCGCGGAGCTTGGAGCGGTCGCAGAGGATCATGACGTCGGGGACGTAGTGGTTTTCGTCGTCGAGGTAGACGTCGTATCCGTCCGCGAGCGCCCGGCAGGTCTTCCCTTTCAGGTAGGTGGCAAAGAGCAGGAAGATGTTGGAGGCCACCAGGTTGTGGTTCGCCCGCGGCCGCGGGGACATGAGATAGGTCTTCCCCTCGATGAGCTCGGTGACAGGCGGATCCGTGTATGCGAGGTTTTCCATGATGATACACTCCTTTCGTCTGGTTGTGTCTTCATTTTATCATCCACCCTGCCCGCCCGCAAGCGGCCTATCTTTGCAGGCGGGCTTGTGGTATAATGAGGCGATATCTTTTCGAGGGGAGTTTTTGGATGACACCGATGCATCGATATGCCTGCGCGCTCTTTGCCTGTGTGGCGCTCTTGGCGGGGGGGACGGCGGCGGTGAATGTCGCGCGCGACCCGCTGGGGCTTTTTACGCAGGATTTTGCGGGGGTGCGGCAGGAGCCGGCGCAGCATTTCCTGAAGATGCGGTATGTGCTGGCGCATCCGGGGCGGTATGACAGTTTTGCGTTTGGTTCGTCGCGCATGGCGAAGATCGATCTCTCAGGCGCGGGGGATGGCTGGTATACGTTGTCGTATTCGCAGGGGACGCCGGCGGAGTGGCTGCGGGATGTGCAGATGCTGGTGGCGGACGGGGTGCCGGTGCGGCGGCTGCTGGTGGGGCTGGATGATGCGAGTTTCCGCCTGCCGGGGGATGTGCATGACGAGGATACGGGGTTCCGCCGACCATACCGCGCGTGGGATGCAGCGTTTTACTTGCAGGAGCTGTTTCGCCGGCCGCAGCGTCTGGACACGGCGTGGGTGGCAGATCACGGGTCGGTCTTTGATCTCTATGGCACGGGGCGCGTGTATGTGCCAGAGCGGGTGGAGGCGGCGATCGATGCGAATCCGGCGGCGCATGCGCGGGATGAGCGGCTCTATGCGTCGAGCGCATATCGCGGGAACTATATGGAGGAGACGCTGAGGACGCTCTCGGAGCTGGTGGCGCTGGCGGAGGCGCACGGCATCGAGCTGACGTTCTTCTTCCACCCGATCTATCAGACGACGTATATGGACAATGACGCGGCGGAGCTGGACGAGTTCAAGCGGCGGCTGGCGGAGATCACGCCTTTTTATGATTTCAGCGGGCTGAACGAGGTGACGCAGGATCCGCAGTGCTATTATGAGAGCTCGCATTACCGGCCGCCAGTGGGCGACCGCATCGTGGCGCGCATCTATGGCGGGGCGCCTGCGGGCGCAGACGAGTGGGGCGCGTATGTGACGGCAGAGAATGTGGACGCGCATCTCTCGGCGCTCGCAGCGCAGCGGGGGCCGTGGGAGGCGGCGCATCCGCTGTTCCACGAGGAGCAGGCGCTGCGGCGGGGCTGGACGGCGTATGTGCCAGAGCGGTTCGGCGGCGCGGCGGCCGGCGGCGACGGTGCGCAGCTGGCGTGCCATGTCGACCGGATGCCGGAGGGGGGCCGCGGGCATCTGTCGGGCTGGCTGGTGCCTGGCACGGGCCGCGCCGTCGAGGTGCTGGCGGTGCTGGAGGGCGGCGGCCAGCAGTATGCGATGCGCGTGCCGCTGGTGCCGCGTCCGGATGTGGTACGCGATGTGCACAGCGAGGCGGCGACGGGCTTTGACGCGGAGATCAAAAACGCCCCGCCCGCAGGCCGCTACGCACTCCGTCTGCTGGTGCGGACGGAGGATGGCAGCGTGCTTGCAAGCGGGGCGGCAGGCGATGTCGTCGTGCCGTGAGGTGAAAGAGAGAAAGGATGCGTTGTCTTGTTATTCAATTCTTATGAGTTCATCTTCTTGTTCCTGCCGGTGGCGGTCGTCGGCTTCTTCTTGGTCAGCAAGTGGCGCCACGCGGCGGGGACGCTCTGGCTCGTGCTGACGTCGCTATTCTTTTATGGCTGGTGGGATGCGCGGTATGTGCCGCTCTTGTGCGCTTCGATCGTCTTCAATTATCTCGTCGGCGGGCGCCTCGAGCGGCTCGCTGGCGATGATGTGATCTCTCCGGGCGGTCATGTATCCTCCAGAGCGGGGCGGCGCAAGGGCTGGCTGGCGTTCGGCATCGTGGTCAATGTGCTGCTGCTCGGCTATTTCAAGTACACGGATTTCTTCCTCGGCACGGCGAATGCGATTGCAGGCGCGGATGTCTTTTCTCTGCCACACATCGTGCTGCCGCTCGGCATCTCGTTCTTCACGTTCACGCAGACGGCGTATCTCGTCGATGCGTACCGCGGGCAGGCGCGCAATGCGTCGTTCCTGACGTATTGCGAGTTCGTGACGATCTTCCCGCATCTGATCGCGGGGCCGATCATCAATCACCGGGAGATGATCCCGCAGTTCGTCGCGGACCGCACGTTCTCGGTGCGGTGGGACAATATGGCGAAGGGGCTGACGATCTTTCTGATCGGCTTGTTCAAGAAGGTGTATGTCGCGGACGGCATCGCGCCGTGGGTCAATGCTGCTTTCGCGCATGCTGACACGCTGACGTTCGTGGATGCCTGGGGCGGTGCGCTCGGGTATACGATGCAGCTGTATTTCGATTTCTCTGGCTACAGCGAGATGGCGATTGGCCTCGGCCTGATGCTGAATCTGCGGCTGCCGGTGAATTTTGATTCGCCGTACCAGTCGCTGTCGGTCATTGATTTCTGGCGGCGCTGGCATATGACGCTCGGCCTCTGGGTCAAGAACTATCTCTATATCCCGATGGGCGGCGGCCGCGCGGGCGTCGCGCGGAAGATGCGCAATCTTTTCGCGAGCATGCTGATCATCGGCCTGTGGCATGGCGCGGGCTGGACGTTCGTGTTCTGGGGCGGGCTGCATGGCGTGCTGCTGATGATCAACCATCTCTGGCGCATGACGAAGATCGAGCTGCCGAAGGTGCTCTGCTGGGTGATGACATTCCTCTGCGTCGTGGTCTGCTGGGTGTTCTTCCGCGCGGAGAATTTCGCGACGGCCTGGAAGGTGCTCTCGGCGATGGCGGATGTGCGGCATATCGTGCTGCCGCTCCATCATGCGCAGGAGCTCGGCTTCCTCTCGCCGCTCGGCGTCACGTTCGCCAATCTGGCGCCGAATGCGCTGCGTCATCTCGCCCTCCTCGCGGGGCTGACGCTCGTGGCGGCGTTCGTGCCGAATCCGCTCCGCTGGATGGAGCGCTTCCGGCCGAATGTCGTCTGGCTGGCGTGCAGCCTCGCGCTCGGCGTGGTCTCGCTCTATTATTTCTCCCAGCTTTCCGATTTCTTGTATTTCCAGTTCTGAGGGGGCACGGACATGACTCCAAAAAAATATGCCATCACGCTGATCTTGTTGCTCGGGCTTTTCTTTGCTGGGAATCTCGTCATCTGGTATGGGTACAACGGGCAGTCGTTCCACGGTTTCGACGGGCATGGCGACTTGCTCCGTCTCGGCAATATCCGGCCGGTGCCGTCAGAGACGGAGCAACATCATTATGGGAAGTTCTTCACGCGGTTCCAGGATTATCTGACGTCGGGCTCGACGGAGACGTTCGATTTCCTGACGATCGGAGATTCTTTCAGCAATGATGGCGGCGGCGAGCCGTATCAGGGGGTCCTCACGCAGGAGTATCATGCGAAGGTATTGAATCTCCGTTTTGAAAAGTACGATGTGGTCTCTCTCTGCAAGATGCTGAGCGATCTCGGGTATTTCGACCGTCTCGGGACGAAGGTCGTCATCCTGGAGTGTGTCGAGCGCAATATCCAGCCGATCTATGGCGATCATTATCTGGAGTTCATCCCGTATACGGGCGATCCTTTCCAGACGGATTTCCTGCAGGCGAATCCGCCAACGCCGACGGCTGCGCCGACGCGCCGGCAGTTGTTCCCAGGGTATATGGTCAAGACGAATGCGCTCTTGCTCGATACGAAGCGGCAGCTGCGCAATCATCCGTACCGCGTGAGCGATACGACGGATGTCGTCTCTCTGACGAGCGATGTCTTCACGCCGAAGGGGCGGGAGCATTCTCTGATCTTTTATCACGAGGATCTCCTGTATCTGCAGCGCCCGGTCAATGTCGAGATGGTGAATGCCAATCTGAATCATCTCGCCGCGATCTTGCGCGAGAAGGGGATCCGGCTGGTGTTCCTCCCTGCCCCGGACAAGTTCGATGTCTATTATCCGCAGCTCCCGGAGGAGTGGAAGGCGCAGTGGCCGGAGAATCCGTTCTTTGATGAGATGCTTGCCGCGCAGAAGGATTATATCTTCATTGATTCAAAAAAACTGCTCCGCGCGGCGGTCGCCAACGGGGAGCAGGATGTCTATTGGTCGGATGATACGCATTGGTCGTGGAAGGCACATCAGATCCTCAGTGCCGAGATCATGCGCCAGCTGGAGGCTGGAGACTGAGGATGGCCTGGAGCAGGGCTTCGGCGGTCATCTCACTGATGACGCAGCCCTGCCCTGTGCGGCGGACGCGCTCGGCAGGGGCGCCGAGGTCGTAGCAGAGGACGGGGTAGCCGCAGGCCATGGCTTCAGTGACGGTGTAGCAGTAGGTCTCGGGCCAGAGTGCCGGCAGGATGACGGCTGCGGCGCGCGCCTCCCGCAGGAGCTCGGGGAGGTCTTGCGGCTCGTAGCGGCCGGTGATCTGGAGGATGCCGTCGTCGCTCGGGCCGGGGTCGCGATAGGTGTAGCCGATGATGTGGAGCCGGACGGGGAGGCGGCGCTTGCGGACGAGGCTCGCCATGTCGTAGAGGATGTCGGCGCCTTTTTCTACGCTCAGGGCGCCGATGGCGGCGACGTGGAGCGGCTGCCCGGTGGCAAAGGCGGGGTCGTAGGTGCATGCGAGGGCGTGGCTCAGGTGGTGCTCGACGACGGCGGGGCGGCAGTGCGGGTAGGCGTGCGTGAGGAGGTCGGCCGCGGCCTGGCTCGGCGCTGTGACTGCGGCGCGCGCGAGGAATGGGGCGAAGGCGCCCCGCCAGCTGCGGATGCCGCCCTCGATGGCTTCGTGGCGTGCCTGCAGGCAGGCGTCGCAGGCTGCGGCGTCCTGCGGGATGCCGCAGAACTGTCCCTGCCCGTCCATGAGGGTGTAGGACGGGCAGACGGCGTAGTAGTCGTGGACGAAGAAATGGCAGGGGACGCCGGATGCCTCCAGCATCTGCAGGAAGTGCTGCAGCGGGAAGCCGAGGAGGTGGTTGACGCGGATCTCGGTGATGCCGAGGGCGCGCAGCAGCGCCTGGAACTGCGCCGCCGTGCAGGCGGCGAGGTCGAGGTACTGCGTGCAGACGGCCGCACTGGTGCGATCCACGAGCGCACCAGTGCGGCCGTCTGCGAGGGCGGTCAGGGTGTAGATGCGGGCCTCTGCCGCGTGTTCGGCGATCCATTGTTCCTGATAGGCGAGCGTGCCGCCGCCGCTGGAGTGGCAGAGGCAGAGGACGCCGCGACCGCCATTGCGGCGGGCATGGACGGCCTGCCGCAAGAAGTCGCGGTAGGGGCGTTCGGGGTCGCGTGCCAAGAATGTATGGATGTCTGTTTCATAGCGCGGGTAGCGTGCATCGAGTTTTGCAAGGTTTTCTTCGATGCGCCACTCGCGCTTTTTGTCTTTGCGCTCGCCGAAGCTCGCTCCATGCTTGTGATAGATGAAGAGGTTCATGGCATGGAGCTGATGGTAGCCGTGCGCTGCGACGCGGCAGCACCAGTCGTTTTCTTCGCCGTAGCCCTGGCCGTAGACGGGGTCGAAACCGCCGTAGTCATCCAGGCACTGGCGGCGGATGGCCATGGCGAAGCCGACGCCTGTGGGGATTTCCTGTGGCGGGCAGGCGATGGCGCGGAGGCAGTCGTCGATGGCGGCCGCAGTGATGCCTTCGGGGAGGTCGTTGTTCTGCGCGAAGTCGGGGAAGGAGCAGATGGTGGCGCTGTTGGCGTAGGGGGTGACGGTCGCGGCCTGCGCGTCGGCATAGAGCGGGGCGACGAGGCGGGAGAGCCAGCCCTGCGGGACTTCGGTGTCGGTATTGAGCAGGACGATGTCGTGATGGCCTGCCTGACTCGCATCGAATGCGCGGTTGACGCTGCCGATGAAGCCGAGGTTCTCTTCGTTGCGCAGGATGTAGAGGGCCTGCATGTGCGCGGGGCGCGGGGCATCATCGAGCTCGCTGAGGAGCGCGGGGATGCGCTCGTCGGGGCCGCGGTCATCGACGAGCCAGAGTTCGTAGTCGATGTCGGTATGGCTCCAGACGGTCTCGAGGCACCGCTTCGTGTAGTCGTAGGCGCCATAGATGGGGACGATGATGTCGATGATGGTGCCTGCGGGGATCTCTGGATCTGGTGCGGCTGCGAGCCATGTGTCGAGGTATATGGTTTCCCGCGCGTCGGGGATAGCCATGACGGCATCGGCGCTGAGCTTGGCATCGGTCCGGGATGCGATGGCGCGCAGGCCGCCTGCCCGCAGGGTGGCACTGACTTTGCGGAGGTTTTCCGCTGTGAGGAGGGCCAGGCAGCGGCGCGGGTGGGTGGCGACCCAGACGAGGATCTTGATGATGCGACGACGCAGGGTGCCGCGCGGCAGCAGGGCGTCACGCATGTGGTTGCGCAGCAGGCGGAAACGTGGTGCAATCTGCATGGTTTATGCTTTCTCCGTAAGGTAGGTCTCTTGCAGGGCGCGGAGCATGTCTTCGGCAGTGCAGCCGTCGATGACGCATCCCTGGCCGGTGCGGCGGATGCGCTCGGCCGGCGCCCCGATGTCAAAGCTGATGACGGGGTAGCCGCAGGCCATGGCCTCGGATGCGGTGTAGCAGTAGGTCTCGGGCCAGATGGCGGGGAGGATGACGGCGGCGGCGTGTGCCTCCAGGAGGAGCTGCGGGAGCTCCTCTGGCTCGTAGCGGCCGGTGATGGAGAGGATGCCGTCGTCGCTCGGGCCGTCGTCGCGATAGGTGTAGCCGATGACGTGGATGCGGATGGGGAGGTCTCGCTCGCGGATGAGGCGCGCCATGTCGTAGAGGATGTCGGCGCCTTTTTCGGGATTCAGAGCGCCGATGGCCGCGACATGGAGCGGGCGCCGCTGCGCGTCCTCGGGGTGATACGTGGCCTCGAAGGTCTCTGTGAGGTGGTGCTCGACGACACCTGCCGAGAGGTCGGGGTAAGCGCGGCGGAGGATGTCGGCCGCAGCCTGGCTCGGGGCAGTGATGCTGGCAGCCTGCGCGAGGAAGTCGTGGTAGTCTTTGCGCCAGGCATGGATGCCGCCGGGGACGTCCTGGTGGCAGGCGTGCAGGCATTCGTCGCAGATGGCTTCGTCGAGGGAGACGTCGCAGTAGCGGACGTACTGGTTGACGAGGTTGTAGCGCGGGCAGATGGCATGGTAGTCGTGGAGGAAGAAGTGGTAGGGGATGCCGAGTGCCGCGATGCGGTCGAACGTGGCGGGCAGCGGGCAGCCGATGAGGTGGTTGATGTGGATCTCGGTGATCTTGAGGGCCTGCAGGACTTTCGCGATGTCACCTGCCGGCCATGTCATGTCGATGTGCCAATCGCCGCGCGCTGCTGGCGAGACTTCGGCGAGGTCGGCGGTGCGGCCGTCGTCGCGCGGCATGAGGGTGTAGATGCGCAGGGCTTCGCGATGCTCGGCAATCCACTGATCCTGGTAGACGCCGGTGCCGCCGCCTTTCGGGTGGCAGATGCAGAGGGCGCCGCCGCGCGCATCGGAGGCAGCTGCGTCTGCCGCCGCGCTGAAGGACGCATCACCCAGGACGTCGCCGAGGTCGCAGGGGTCAGGCTCTTCGGCAGCGGGCGTGTCGCCCTGCGCGTTGCCGGAACCAAAGACTTTGCGGATGGCGCTGCCGAGGAGGCGGCGCGGGGCAGAGCCGGGGGGGAGGACTTTGTCGCGCAGGCGGTACCAGCGGCTGACGAGCGCCCAGGCGCGCGAGACGTGGATGGCATTGAGTTCGGCGCGGAGCTCGTCCTCGGTGCGGCCATCGGAGGCGGGGCGTCCGCCGCACTCGGCCTGGTACCAGCGGTAGTAGCTGCCTTCGCCAGTCTCGTAGGGGTCGGCGTCACGGAAGTAGTCGCTGACGTCCTGGCGGTCGCGCAGCACGAAGCGTTCGTCGTTGCGGATGGGGGTGCCATCGTCGTAGGTGTCGTAGATGGATCGATACTTGACGTAGGTGTCCTGGCCGGCTGCCTGCTGCTGGCGGATGTAGAGGTCGCGCAGCTGGAATGCGGCACTGCCTTCGTCTGCATAGAGGGAGAGCATGGTCTTCTGTGCGCCGGAATCGAAGCCGGAGAAGTGGTAGAACTGCAACGGCAGGCCGTTGACGTAGTAGCGGCCGTCTTTTTCCGTGATCTCGCGGTGGGTGAGGTTCCAGGTAGAGACGTTATAGGCCGGGGATTTGACGATATAGACGCCATCGAACATGGCAGGCACGAGGTCGCCCCATTTCTGGTCGGTGAAGATGCCGTGGGGGATGTCGTCGTAGCAGAAGTCCATGAGGCGGTCGCGCCACCAGCGCGCGAATGCGAGGCCGCGTTCGCTGCGGCGGACGGCGTAGAAGCCGAAGTTGTAGACGCCGTGCATGAGGCTGCAGATCTCGTTGTTGACGATGTCGCGGCGGTTCTCTTCGGGGACGGTCTGGTGCGGCGTCAGGAGGACGTCGTATTCGTCGAGCAGGTGGTCGAGTTCGTCGAGGGTGTCGAAGACTTCGATGTCGGGGTCGAGGTAGATGACTTTGTCTTCGCCGCGCTCGAGGAAGTTGACGAGGGCCTGCCCCTTGACTGCGGTGCAGAGTTCGACAACGGTGTGCTGGTAGATCCAGAGGCGCACGTTCGGCGTGGGGAGGCCGAGGTCTTCGATGGTGACGATCTCATCGAACGGCATGGATGCCTGGTCGAGTTCGGGTGGGATGGTATCAGCGAGGACGAGGGTGAACGTCGCCCCTCTGACATGGCGCTTGACGGACTCTGCAAGGACGATGGCCTTGGCCATGTAGTGGTTGTTCACGCTGGTATAGAAATGCATGTTCTTGCTTTCCTTTCGTTTCCTTATTTGTGCAGGAGGCTGTGCATGCCCTGCCGACGATCGCGGAGCCACGCGAGGGCGCGGTAGCCGCGCGTGCTCTCGATGGCGGCGATGGTCTCGCGGAGGCTGGCACTCTCTGCTCTGGCCTTCCGGAGTGCGTCTTCTTGCTCCCGGAGTGCGTCTTCTTGCTCGTGGAGGCGGTTCTTCACGGCGTAGAGTTCTTCGTGCCAGGCGACAGCCTGGGCACGGAGTTCTTCGAGTTTCTGCCGGTTGGTGGCGAGCTCGCCTTCGAGGACGGCTTTCTCGCGCTGGCGTTCCGCTGCTTCTTGTTCGCGCTCGATGCGGGCGCGCTCAGCCGGGTCGTAGACGGCTTTGCGATAGGGGACGAGGTTTGCGTCGTAGACGCTGTGGTAGAGGCTGCGCTCTGCAACGAGGCAGGCCTCTTCGTCGACAGCACCTGCCTCGGCCTGCAGGGCAGCGACCTGCGTTTTCGTCAGGGCGGGCGTGCGCTCGATGAAGTGGCGCAGGGCTCGCCAGAGGATGTAGCGGCGCGAGATGCCCGGCACGAGCCATTCGTAATCGATGATCTGCCAGGTGCCGTCTGCTGCAAAGATGATGTTGTCGAACGTGAGGTCGAGGTCGCAGTCGCGCGCCGACATGTGAAAGCCCTCTGCCGGAATGGCGATCACGCCGTCATCCGAGCTTTCGCCGAGGTGCAGGATGTCACGGCGGTAATGCCGCAGGCGCTCCTGCCAGGCGGCCTGATTGCCCGCTGCGAGGCCGGCTGCGAGGAGGCTCGCGAGGCTCTGTCCTTTGATGTAGTCAAACTCGATGGCGTCGTCATGGACGAGGCGGCATGGGGCAACGTGCTCTGCGCCGTACTGACGCGCGAGGATGTCGTGGTTCTCGCACAGAGCCGCGATATGCGGACGGGCGTCCTTGGACATGGCGGTCTTCCGCACGATGCGGCGGCCGTCTGGCAGGCGGCGGATTTCCGTGCGAAGCTGGTAGGCCGCACGGCGCTCGCTAGCGAACTGGACGAATTCAATCTTCCCGGTCATGGGGCGCGTCCTCCTTTCGGCAGAATACGAGGAATGAGTTGGCGAGCATCCGGAATTCGTCTTTGCCTGCGACGGTCTGCATGGCTGCACGCTCGTCGAATGTCATGATGCGGTCGGCGTCGTAGGCGCAGATGTCGGCTACGAGGTTCTCGGGGGCGGGGAGGAATGCGTCGGAGTAGATCTGCTCCGGCAGCTTGTAGTCGGGATAGGGATAGTACCAATCAAGATGGGAGAAGCCGGCACTGCGAAAGAGTGCTGCAAGCTCGCTGTGCGAGAATGTCGCAGCATGCGTGGTGTGCGGATAGCCGATGAGGCCTTCGTATGGCTTCGATGTGTGGTCTTCGCCTGCGCCTGTGAAGTACTTCATGCCGAGGCGGTTCTCAATAGCGATGACGAGGGTGCCTCCCGGACGCAGGAACTGCCGCATATGGCGGAGCATGTCATGAAAGGGGTGCTCCGCCTGCGGCAGGAACATGGGCGCGTACTCGAGGACGCCGATGAGGGTGAGGTAGTCATACGACGCTTCTGCGGGGACGCGCAGGACGTCTCCTATGGTGATGGCGAGGTCGTGTGCCTGGTGGCGATGGGCGGCAATCGTTGCACGGCGCTTGCTGCTCTCGATGCAGCGGACATTGAGTCCCTGGTCAAGGAAGACGCCGGTCATGGCACCACAGCCGCTGCCGACCTCGAGGAGGCTGGCGCCCTCATGGAATGGATACCATGACAGGAGGTTGTGCCGCAGGGGCGAGAAATGGTAGAGGATGGGCCAGCGGTTGTCGTTGGCGAGCGCGTCGGCCTCCCGATCTTCTTGGGCGATGGCGAGCATCTCGTCTTCGACAGGGCCGTCGCTATAGATGTCCTGCGCCGGGTCATAGATGCTGAGGTCGAGGGTGACGTGACCGATGTTCATGACAGAATCCTTTCTTTGATCTCGATCTCTGGCTGGATGTCGACGAGGCCGCCCGTCTCTCCCGAGGATGTGACTTCGATGAAGGCAACGTCATAGAGGCGGTGATGGACACGCAGTCCCTTGTCGACATATTCTGTGCAGCCGAGAGAGAGCAGGTAGTTTTCTTTGCGAAGCGGCAGACGCGGGATATGGAAGTTGATGGTATACGCACTCCCAGGCGCTAGGCGGATGTCCTTCCAACCCAGGATGTCTGTGTTGGTGTCGATCAGGTGTTCTCCCTTGAGTCCGCGGATCGCGATGGCAAAGATGGGATGGTCGACGCGTTCGTTGACGCGGACGGCGATGCGGATGTCGCAGGGCGTGTCGTTCGGCAGCAGTGATGTGATTTCGCCGTCCGCACGGATGATGGCGAAGTCCGTCATCTCGATTGCATGATCCCCGTATTCTTCAACGTCGGGGTTGAGGCGCAGGAGACTTTTCCAGACACGCCCTTCCTCTGCCGCCTCGCCGTTCTGATTGCGCGCGAAGGCATCTTCGAGGCGCTTCGCGGCTTCGGGATCTCGTTCACGGGCTGCTTCAGCTGCGAGACGGCGCTTGTAGAGGTTGACGATCTCTTTCGGCGTGCCCTGCTGGATGAGGCGTCCATGCTCCATGAGGACGGCCGAACTGCAAAACGATGCGACGGCATTGAGGTCATGCGTGACGAAGAGAACGGTGCAGCCTTGCGCACGCAGTTCTTCAAATTTGCGATAGCAACGCGCCTGGAACTCGATGTCGCCAACGGAGAGGGCTTCGTCGACGATGAGGATGTCCGGGGAGACTGCCGCGTTGACAGCAAAGGCGAGGCGTGCGAACATGCCGCTGGAGTACATCTTGACGGGCTGGTGGATGAAGTCACCGATGCCGGCAAAGGCGATGATGCTCGGAACGAGCTTTTCCATCTCTTTGCGCTCGATGCCCATGACGGTGCCGTTCATGTAGATGTTCTCGATGCCGTTCATCTCGGGGTTGAAGCCGGCGCCGAGCTCGAGGAGCGATGCGATGCGGCCATGGACAGAGACGGTGCCGGACGACGGCGTGAGGACGCCGGTGATGATTTTGAGAAGCGTGGACTTGCCTGCGCCATTGCGCCCGATGAAGCCGATGGTCTCGCCCTTCGGGATGGAAAGGCTGAAGTCGTGCAGGGCGTAGAAATCGCGACTGTAGCGCCGATGAAATGGCGAGAGGGATTCTTTGACGCGGTCGATGGGCCGGTCGAAGATCTTGTAGATTTTCGTGAGATGCGAGATCTCGATGGCGTTCATGAAACGGGGCCTCCTAATCAGAGCACGTCAGCGAAATGCGGGCGCAGGCGGCGGAAGATGGCCGCGCCCGCGATGACGACGATGATGGTGACGAGCCAGTAGCCAGGCGTCGTCCAGCCGAGGTCCCAAAACCATTCGTGGGTGATGAAGCTCCTGCGGTAGCCCTCGATGATGTAATAGAGGGGATTGAGCTTGATGAACCACTGGTACTCGGCGGGAATCATGGAAAGGCTCCAGAAGATGGGCGTGCCCCAGAACAGGAACTGCAGCAGCATGCCGACAAACTGGCCGATGTCTTTGAGGAAGATGACGAGGGAGCTCGTGATGAGGGAGAGGCCGAAGACGAGGCAGATGAGGGCGAAGAGATAGTAGACAACCTGCACGTTGTAAATGGACGGCGGGTAGCCGTAGACAGCGAACATGAGGAAGAGGGCGACGTGGAAGAACATGCTGACAACGAGCGCGGAGCAGATCTGCACGATGGGCAGCAGGCTGACGCGGAACACGACTTTCTTGACGAGGAAGCTGTTCGCGATGATGGCGTTCGTCGCGCCGGACCAGGCGTCGCTGAAGAAGAACCAGGGGAACATGCCACAGACGAGCCAGAGGATGAAGGGGAAGCCTTCGACGGGCATGGACTTGAAGCCGACCTGGAAGACGAACCAGAAGATGAGGATGGTGATGGTCGGCTGGATGAAGGCCCAGAGGATGCCGAGGTAGGAGCCGACGTAGCGGCTCTTGAGATCGCGTTTCGTGAGATCAAGCAGGAGGCGGCGGCTGCGATAGAGGTCGCGCGCCAGGTAGAAGAGGGATTTCAGGTAATGCAAGGTCGTTTCTCCTTTGAATCCGCTGTTCGCGGGTATGACAACTCATGCTATCATGGCACTACGGAAAAGTCAATGAACGCGATAGGCGAGGTATTTGACGGCATCTTCCGCGAGAAAGCGGAGTGCGAGCAGCGGAGAGCGATGGTCCCATGCCGTATGCATCTGCATGCGGAGGAGGCCGAGGCCGGCTCCCTCGGCCCGGCCAAAGGCGTCACGGAGCCATGGTTCTGCGCGATGGAAGCGGCCGATGGCATGATAGCGCCGCCATGCCTCCCGGAGCGTCAGCTCATGGGAGTGGCGCACACAGGCACCAGCTTCGTAGCGCACGGCCCAGCCGATGGTGAGCATGCGTGCCCCGACCATCATGTCCTCGCAGATCTCGACATCAGGAAAGCTGCCGACTGAGCGGAGGGCGATGACGCGGTAGGCTGCGAAGGAATCGGAAAGAAATGGTGCACGCAAACCGAGGGCTTCACGGTCAGCCAGGGTCTTGCGGCAGCTCTTCGGCGGGTAGTTTGCCGCCCGCAGGACGGCAGCGCCGGGGCTCGCGCCATGATGCGGGAGCTGGCGGCCATAGGCAGCACCTGCGCCATCATCCAGCCAGAGCGGCAGGACGAGGCGACGAAAAGCAGTCGCATCCTCTAAGACGACATCCTGTGTGAGGTAGATGACGATGTCGAGCGGACATCCGCGAAGCAGCCGGGCAAGGGCGTTCCTGCGCGTACGACCATGACCAAACGCCTGCGGCGCGATGGAAAAGACTTCGAATCCTGCCTCTCGCGCACGCTCTGCTGTGCCGTCCTGCGAACCACTGTCGACGACGAGCCGTGCGACGAGTGGCAGATCCTGCCGACAGATGGCCGCGAGGAGGTCGGGGAATGCCCTGCCCGCATCCCGTGTCGGGATGATGACGCCGACGCGCGGCACCTGGTAGTCTGGCATGGGGATTTCCTTTCTAGAATGTCATCTCATCATCCAGAGACATGTCTCAGAACTGGAAGTAGAGGAAGACACTCTCTTTCGTCATGTGATAGACGGAGAAGATGAAGAGCAGGGCAAGCAACGGCGCGACGTACCAGCGCGGATGCTTTTCGAGCGACTTGATGATGTCATTCGCATCCGGGGCGAAAGCTACGAGCGCCAGCGCGAGGCAGAGCATCTCGACGGGCAGGCCGGGGATACCTGCACTGGCGGGGAGATCCGAGGCAAGGAAAGGATCGAGCTCGCCCGCGATGAACGCTGGCAGGTGCAGGCCATGGCCTCCCGCCATGGCGATGAGCATCGCGCGGATGGTGGCCAGGTCAGGTGCCCGGAAGCAGACGAAGGAAACGAGGATGAAGCAGAGCGTGAGCAGGCGGCCGAGCACAGGTGCCATGGGCAGATGGCGATGCTTCCACGTCTGGCTGACGATGATGCCAACGCTCTGAAGCGCGGCAAATGCGACGAAGTTCCAGCCCGCACCATGCCAGATGCCGACGATGAAAAAGGCGATGGACGCTGCCACGAGCGTGTGCCCGAATGTCATCGCACCCATGGCGCGCACAATCGGCATGTAGACGCAGGCTGTGATGGCGTTGGTGAGCGAGATGTGCCAGCGCTGCCAGAAGTTCGCAACACTCGTCGCGTGAAAGGGATGGCGGAAGTTGGCAGGGATCTTGATGTTCATCATGCGTGCGAGGCCAACGGCCATGTCGCTATAGCCGGAGAAGTCGAAGTAGAGCTGCATCATGTAGCAGAAGACGGCCTGCCAGCTCTGGACGAGGTCGATCGTCCCTGCATGGGCAAAGCCCCAGTCGGCCGGCGCGATGAAGCTGTCGGCAATCAGGAGCTTCTTCGCCAGGCCGAGAATGAAGAGCGAAAAGCCCATCGCGAGGTTCCCTGCCTGCGGGCGGCGAAGCGCCGCATTGCGGAACTGCTGCATCATGGGACGGTGGTAGAGAATCGGACCGGCCATGAGATGCGGAAAGAAGGAAACGAAGAGCGCGTAATCGATAATGTTGTGGTCTTTGGCGACACCTTCGTGGCAGTCGATGAGCGCGAGGATCTGCGTGATGGTGAAGAACGAGATGCCGAGCGGCAGGATGACGTGGAGGAGCGGCAGATGCGTGCCAAGCGCGTCATTCACGGCACCAAGCAGGAAGTCAGTATACTTGTAATAGCCGAGGAGTGCGAGATTCCATGTGATACCGCTCCAGAAAATGATGCGTTGCAGCGTGAGCCGCGCCTGCTGGCGAAAATGGAGGATGGCACCGGAAAGGCAATAATTGACGGCAATGCTCACGAGCAGGAGCGGCAGATAGCGGACATTCCACCAGCCATAAAAGAAGAGGCTCGCCAGAACGAGCCAGACATTCGCGAGCCTGCTCCACGACGTGCAACCGAGTGCAAAATAACCTGTCAGAACAACTGGAAGAAACGCGAAAATAAAAATATATGAATTGAACAGCATGCGGTCTCGAGACTCCTGTAGTAGATGTCAAATGGTATCTATGCTAAAATGAAGGACAAGGAGGGATTCTTTTGTCTTTTGATTTTCACAATCCTGACGTCGCCCGGCAATCACGCATGATCGAGGGGCTGCGCCTGCCGCTCATGATCGGCATCGTCTTCGCACATGCATACGGGGCACCCGCTGCCGCTGATGCGACCGGTCTGATGGCTTTCTACGAGGTCTGCCGCAGCGCGATCTCGCATGTCATCTCTCATTGCGGTGTGACGGTCTTCTTCCTGATCTCCGGATACCTGTTCTTCCTGCGTGTGGAACAGTGGAACTTGGCGGTCTATTTCGGGAAAATGCGCCGACGAGTCCGTTCCCTCATCCTTCCCTATTTCCTTTGGAGCGTCCTCTATATCCTGTGCCTGGCCATGCGCAGTCCGGATGCATCTGCTTATCTTGCCACCGTAAACTGGCACTGGTTCTGGGATGTCATCACCATCCATCATCATGCCACGTTCTGGAGCGCAACGCAGACCGCCTACGTGCCCATGCTTTATCCCTTCTGGTTCGTGCGCGACCTCATCGGGGTCTCGTTTCTGACGTTGCTTCTCTATCCGATCCTGCAACGTTGCGGTCGCTGGTTCCTCGCAGGCATCTTCGTCATCCTTTTTGCCTCCTGCGCTCCGAACCTCCCGGGTTTCTCCATCATGGCCATCGCATATTTCTCTCTCGGAGCTTATATCGCATTGCGCAAGCAGCTGCTGACAACGGTCGCTTGGCAGGTACGCTACCTGGCAGGCATCTGTGCACTCGTCCTCGGCATTCCCGTCATCGCGCTCGATGGTGTCGATACGCCAATCGTTGCCTCTATCCAGCCAGTGCTTCTCTGCGCCCTGACGTTCTGTGTCCTGAATCTCGGGGGGTGGCTGGAGAGGCGCGGCAAGATGGCGCTTTCGCTCCGTTTCTCATCCACAGCATTCTTTCTCTATGGCCTGCATGCGATGCTGATCGAGCCAGTTGCACAGGCACTCTCCCGAGCGCTGCCCGGCGAAGCGCCGCTCCTGCTCCTTTGCCGCTACCTGTTGCTCCCTTTCATCATCGCAGCTGTCAGCATCGCGCTCTATGCGTTGCTCCAACGGTTTGCATGCCCCGTCCTCCGTCTCTTCACCGGAGGACGGGCAAGCCGATGACGCATCCTTTCTTTCATCCGTCTGATTTTCTCGGTAACAAAGCTCCAAAATCCGCGATGCAGCCGCCCCACGACAATCCGACGCCGAAGCCGGCGAGGAGGACGTTGTGGCGGCCTGCGAGGCCATCCTTGCTATCGATGGTTTCGAGTGCGTAGGGGATGGAGCCGCTGACGAGGTTGCCGGTGTGCTGGATGTCGTTGTAGAACGGCACATCATCGAGGCCGCAGCGCGTGCGGAGCTTTTCGAGGATGTAGCTGTTCGCCTGGTGGAAGACGACGGCGTCGAGGCCGCCTGCCGTGAGGCTAGCTTTCGCGAGGACGTCTTTCGTGAGCTGCGGCACGGTGTGCATCGTGAAGCTCGTGACGTCCTTGCCCGCCATGTGCATGTCGTAGTTCGTGCGCGTGTTGCCGCGCGCATCAGGCTCGTCGTAGACGAGCGGCGTCGTGTGCGGTACCTGGCGGCTGCCGCCCGCTGGCACGACGATCTTGTCCGCGCGGCCGCCGTCCGTGCCAAAGACGAAGGCATCGAGGAGCGGATGGTCGGCCTCGACGGGCGTCAGCAACGTCGCCGTCGCGCCATCGCCGAACAGCGGGCGGATCAGGCCGTCTTTCGGGCTTACGAATTTCGTGTAGACGCTCGACGTCAGGAGCAGCAAGTTCTTTGCCAGCCCCGTCTCGATGAGGCCTTTTGCGAGGCCGAGGCCATAGACATAGCCCGAGCAGCCGAGGCCATAGTCGAGCGCCCCGGCCGACTGCGGGATGCCGAGACGATGCTGCACGATGCAGGCTGCCGACGGCATGGAGTGGTCGGGATGCTGCACGCAGAGCAGGACAAAGTCGATGTCCGCAGGCGCGATGCCATAGGCCGCGAAAAGGTTTTCCGCCGCGCGGACAGCGAGGTCGCTCGCAGCCTCGTTCTCGGCTGCGACATGGCGCTCGGCGATGCCGATCTTCTTGCCGATGGGGTTCGACGGGTCGTTCGGCTCGATTTTTTCTGGCAGGTACGAAGCAATGGCGCGGATGGCCGCATACGTCCCCATCAGATGTCACCCTCGACACCACGGCTGCGCAGGAGGTCGCGGATGGCGTCCACACTCGTGTAGTTCATCGGCATGAGGTCCGTGCCTGCGAGCGTGATGCCGTACTCGTCCTCCATCGCCACGGCGAGCATCTGGATGTCCATGCTGTCGAGCAGGCCGTCGGAGATGAAGTCGTCGCTATGCGCGAAGTCCGCGTCGCTGTTCGTCGCCTGCAAGAGTTCCATGATCGTTTTCAAGAAAATTCCTCCTATTTATATCTGTGTCTTTTGTTTCACTTTGAAAATGCGTAAAAACCTAGCTTTATTCTAGCGCAAACCGTGCTATGGCGCAACTGAAACATCTTCACGCGCCTTCATTCCTCCACCGCAATCTCCCTCTCGCCGTAGCAGGTCCTGAGCCTCGTGATGTCGCCGTCGTAATCTGGGCTCGCGAGGTCGTTCTCGGGCTCGACAGCGTGGGGCGGGGTGAGGCCGAGGAGGGTGATGAGGGGCTCGTAGGCGAGGTCATTCGTCCAAGGCTTTTCGGCGTTGGCGCGGAGTGCGGCGTATGGCTGTGGCTTTGCGGTGCGGGCGGCGCCCGAGGGCAGGATGTAGAGCGGGATGTACGTCATGTCGGGCTCGAAGAGGCCGGGGTCGTGGGCGGCATTCGTTTCGACGCTCTCGCCGTGGTCAGAGAAGAACGTGAAGTCGCGGAAGCCGGGGATGGCGCGCGCATGCTCGTAGAGGTCGCGCATGACAGCGTCGTTGTAGCGGACAGCGTCGTCGTACGCGCCTGTGACGGTGCTGCCGTCAAAGACGGCTGCGTCCTCTGGATAGCGGTCGTCATAGCTGCCGTGGCAGCCCATGAAAACGTGCTGCGCATGCGCCCGGACCGCATCCGCGACGGCAGCCGCAAGATCACGTACATCACGGAGGTCCAGCACATGGAGGGCAACACCATCACGACGCAGGACCTCTTCAAATTCGTCCAGACTGGTTTCGACGAAAACGGCAAGGCACTCGGCCATTTCGCCTGCACGGGGCTGAAGCCGAGCTTCCTCGACAAATTCGCCCTCGCCGGCATCGAGCTGCCGGAAGACTTCTTTGACGAGTCGAACCCCGAGGGGAGGGACTACATGTGAAGATCGCCTACGTCCTCTTCGCCCTCTCCATCACCCTGTTCGTCCTCGTCGTGCTCTATGGCTTCTTGCAGAAAAAAGTCAAGCCGAACAAGGACATCCAGCAGCGCATGGACTTCGTCGAGCGGAAAGTCACGAGCCTGACGCCGCGCGAAATCCTCGCGGCCGTCCAGCACCGCGTCATCCTCGCCGGCTGGGCGCGCAAACACACGGGCGGACAGGTGCTTGCGACGAGCGCCATCTCGTTCGCCATCATGATCTTCGTCATGATCTTTTTGCTGAAAGGCAAGGACTACCCGATGCTGCAGTACGCCATGTTCGTCTTTGTCGGCGGCTGCCTCGGCGGCTACATGCCATTCGCCGTCATGGCCTCGACGCTGAAGAACCAGGCCGACAACATCCGCGAACGCCGCCGCCAGTACGTCAAGGCCGAAGCCCTCAAAGCCCCGGTCAAGATCCTCTTCCCCCTCGTCCTCTTCATCTTCCCCGCCATCTTCGTCGTCGTCCTCGTCCCGACGCTCTTGACGCTGATGAAGAATCTCTGACAAACGACTGCCAGAACTCGCGGATACAGCAGGCTCCCCCTCTGGGGGAGCTGGCAGCCGAATGGCTGGCTGAGAGGGTAGTTTGGAGCACGAGCCGGACAAGTTTCAGTGTTGCTTCTTTAGGAATAGCAACCTGATTGACAGGCTACAGCATCCTACTACCCGCTCCGTCACGCTTCGCGTGCCACCTCTCCCAAAGGGAGAGGCTAACTTAACGATATTATCTTCGAGGGAGGGGGACCGCGTCAGCGGTGGTGGGTTAAGCAGACGCAAGGCGCTTTAGCGCCTATGCGGTCGTTTATGCCGTAAGGCTGTGGCGAAGGTAGGACGTGAATCAACTAACGATTGTGCAGTCGAAGCAAAGAAAGGACGGTACCGTCATGAAACAGCAACGAAACAACACATGGCAGCGCGGTGCCATCCTCATCATGACCGCCCTCCTGCTGCCGCTCACGATCGCCATGGCAGGCACGGCTGTCGACATCGGTCAAGCGTATCTCTTGAAAAGCAAACTCCAAAACGCCACGGACGCTGCGGCCGTAGCGGGCGCTTATGAGCTCGGCAACAGCAAAAAAGTAAATACAACTGTCGAAGATTATCTTGAGAAAAATACGAAGTATAAAGGGAATCTTTCCTACAGTGATAGCGAAATGCCGCCGAATGACGAGAACGAGGCCATTTATAAGACCGATCAGATGAGCGACGAACTCGATGTTACCATGCGTGCCAATGTCAAGACCGCTTTCGTCAAGCTCTTTGGTGTTGATACGATTGCTGTAACAGCGTTGTCAAAAGCGAAAGTGGAAGACGAAGGCGACTTCACGGACGAAATGTTCAAGTATGGCTTGGTCGCGGCTAACAAATCTCCTTCGGATTACAATCCTCAGAATCGCAGCGATTGGACACAGGGAAGTACGAAAACGGCCAAGAAGCTTATCGACAGTTGGAAAAATATGACACCAGCGGAACGTGAGCAGAACCACGTCTACTATGACGACAATCCAGCGTCGCATAGTGGCCAATGGGCTGCACACGGCTTTTCTTCATCGCACAACCATACATTCCCTGCACTTTGCCCGCAACAAGATACGAACGTTCCTTCTGGTGCGACGAACGTTGATCCTTGGGACAGATATTACACGTCCATCGTCGTCTACAACAACATCAACGTGTCATTCGAAGACTCCAACGAGCCGGGGCCGAACGATTACGCAGTCATTGTTTCCCTCCACGGCAACATCCATATTCCGATCAATCATCTGAAGTTGTTCCGCGGCATCCTATACGCCCCGAATGGAAAAGTTGTCATCGACAACATGGGCGATATCGAAGGGAACGTCATCGCGAATCAGATTGAAATCAAACACAACATGACGGTCAGTTCCAAGACGATGACTTCCATCGGCAAATCGTCGAGAACTGGCGGACGGAAAGTTCGCCTCATTAACTGATGCCATTGACTGAAACGCAAAATGCTGGACAACTGCAATAGCGCGTGATATACTATTCACGAAGAAGAATTCAGTTGTGCATCACAACCACAAAGCCCCCGCAACGGCACATTGCGGGGGCTTTGCAGTCGACAGGCTCAAACTCGTTGCTGCATTACAGCTTGAACCATTTCCAGATGACGTACCAAATGGCACAGGATACGACACCGGCAAGAACGTTCATGAAGAAAACAGTTGTGGTAACCATCCCCAACCCTCCTCCCTGTTGCCAGTTTGGAGGCAGCAACGAGAAAAGTATATCATACTGGCACAAAAAAGCAACGATACGTTTTGTTGACCGCGCACACCCTGCAAGAGGATGTGCGCGTTTTTTCGCAGGTTTGCGCTTTGCTGCGGAACGGTGTAGAATGGTGGAAAACAACCGTCTGCAAAAGGAGCCTGCCCTATGGATTTTTCGAGTTCTCCCGTCCGCTTCCTGAAGAAGAAGGAGCCGATCTACCAGATTTCGACGCTGCAGTCGCTCGTGATGGGGAACTATTATGGCGGCGTGAGCGTGGAGCAGCTGCTGGCGCATGGTGACACGGGGCTCGGGATGTTCGCGGCGGCGGATGGGGAGCTGATCCTCCTCCGGCACCAATGCTACCGCATTCTCGGCGACGGGTCGGCGGTGCTCGCCGCGCCACAGGAGCGTGTGACGTTTGCGAGCGTGTCGTTCCTCGAAGAGGGGGAGCACATCGGCTTCGGCCACGTCGGGAGCCTCGACGAGCTGCGCGCGGCGCTCGACGAGCGCGTGGAGATCCTCGGGCCGAACAATCTCTATGTGCTGCAGATCGACGGCGAATTCCGCCGCGTGGCGGCGCGCACGGAGCTCCGGCAGGAGCCGCCGTTCGAGAAATTCGCCGACGTGCTGGCCCGTGACGAACGGCGGTTCGTGTTTGAAAATCTCAGCGGTTCGCTTGTCTGTTTTTATTTTCCGGCATATCTTGAGGGCGTCAATACTGGGGGATGGCATTTCCATTTTCTCGACGATGCGCGGACGTGCGGCGGGCATGTGTTCGATATGGAGATGGTGAAAGGGCGGGCGCTCCTCAACAAGACCGACCGCTTCATCATGGATCTGCCGCACAATCCCGAGTTCCAGGAGGCGGCGCTGGAGAACGCGTCGAAAGAGGAAATCAAGGGAATCGAGCAGGGGGGAGAGTAAAAGAAGAGGGCTGGCGGATGCCAGCCCTCTTCTTTTACTCTCTTTAATCCTTCTGATCCAGCACGGCCATGGATGCTACTTTGTCGCCTTCGTTCGTCGTGATGAGCTTGACGCCGGAGGCGTTGCGGCCGGTGTTGCGGATGTCGCTGATCGTCGTGCGGATGACGATGCCGTCCTCGGTGATGAGCATGAGCTCCTGGTCGGGGTGGACGACGCGCAGGCCGATGACGTCGCCGGTCTTGTCGGTGACTTTGAGATTGATGAGGCCTTTGCCGCCGCGCGTCTGGATGCGGTACTCGCCCGCTTCCGTGCGCTTGCCGTAGCCCTCGGCCGTGACGGTCAGGACTTCGCTGTTCTGGCGCAGGCTGTCCATCGCGATGACTTCGTCGCCGTCGTTGAGGCGGATGCCCTTGACGCCGCGCGCCGTGCGGCCCATGGAGCGGACGTCGTCCTCGCTGAAGATGATGGCCATGCCCCATTTCGTGCCGAGGATGATGTCGTGGCTGCCGCTCGTGAACTTGACGCCGATGAGGTCGTCATCGTCGTCGAGGTTGATGGCGTTGAGGCCGCCCTTGTGGAGGTTCTGGAACTCGATGAGGCCCGTCTTCTTGACGATGCCTTTGCGCGTCGCGAAGAAGAGGTAGGCGTCGGGGTTGAATTCCCTGACCTGGATGATGGCGCGGATGCTTTCGCCCGGCTGGAGCTGCAGCAGGTTCGTGAAGAACAGGATCGTGTGGTGCGTCGTGGTGATCAGCATGTCCTCGACGAAATCTTTTTCTTTCGTCGGCATGCCCTTGATGCCCTTGCCGCCGCGGTTCTGGCGGCGGTACGTGTCGAGCGGGATGCGCTTGATGTAGCCGCCGTGCGTCATCGTGATGACGACGTCTTCCTCGGCGATGAGGTCTTCGACGTCGATCTCGCTCGTGTCGATCGTGAGCTTCGTGCGGCGCGCGTCGCCGAATTTCTTCTTGACGGCCGTGAGCTCGTCCTTGATGATGCCGAGGATGCGGTTCTCGTCGGCGAGGATGGCCTTGTATTCCTCGATGGCCTGCAAGGTCTCCTGATATTCCTGCTCGATCTTCTCGCGTTCGAGGCCGGTCAGGCGCTGCAGGCGCAGGTCGAGGATGGCCTGAGCCTGGATTTCCGAAAGCTTGAAGCCATCCATGAGGGCGGCTTTCGCGATGTCGGCCGTGCGGCTCTCGCGGATCGTCGTGATGACGGCGTCGAGATGGTCGAGGGCAATCGTCAAGCCTTCCAAGATGTGGGCGCGTTCCTGCGCTTTCTTGAGCTCGTACTGCGTGCGGCGGGTGATGACGTCTTCCTGATGCTTGATGTAGTAATGGAGCACCTGCTTGAGGTTCAGCACCTGCGGCTTGCCGTCGACGAGCGCCAGCATGATGACGCCGAAGCTGTCCTGGAGCTTCGTGTGCTTGTAAAGCTGG
>CACZFT010000008.1 GCA_902780535.1 uncultured Selenomonas sp.
AGCGCCGAGAGGCGCTGCACGAACCGTTCATCATAGCCCACGCGGATCCGCAGTCCCGGCGCACGGAACTGGCCGAAGTCCCCCGCTGCTCCCGTGCCCGGCGAGATATGAAAATAGTCCGCATACAGAACCGTATGCGGACTCGTGAGCACGATGAGGTCGGGGGCAAGGCGCACGATGCGCGCAGCCGCCTCGCGGTAGGCGTCGATGGTCTTCTGGATGCGCCGTTCTTCTCCGTGGCCAACCTCCGGCATGATGAGTGGCGGGTGCGGCACAGCAATGGCTCCAAGCATCGACATATCTACCATTCCTTTCTCGTATTCGATTGTGATTTTCTGACAGATTAAAAATGAAAAATCTGCATCATCTTCATGGCGAGCTTCTTCGGCTCGCCATCTTTGTGCTTCAAGAGATATTCAAGCGATCCGACATAGAAGAACGACGTGATTGGGATGAATCGGCGTCCCTTGCGCATATTGCCCCAGAGCATCAAATGCTTGATGAGTCCGCGCACGTCGTCCTTCGTGCCATGCTCGCGGCGCCAGACGCGCTTGAGCTTCCAGTCGTTCTCGACGAAATCGACGATGGCATCGACGAGCGCGGGATTGCCGAGGTCTTTCTCATACTGCTCGACAAGACGGAACGCCGCCGAATCGCGCTTGAGGTTGTGCCGCGTCTCAATGAGGAATACGACGATGAGCAATGCGAGGAGAAATCCAAAAATGACTTGCATCACACGTTCATTTCCTTTCTCCCCGCCGTCGGCCCGACGCCTGCCGCCTTGCCGACCGTCGCGCCATAGATGGCAAATTCCTCTCCGCCATCGAGGCCGAGCACCGTATCGACCGCCGCGTCATCAAATGCGCCCATGGCACAGCAGCCCGCGCCGAGCGTCCATGCCGCAAGGTAAAGATTCTGGCAGACATGGCCCGCATCGAGAAATGCATAACGGTAGGCGCGCTTGCCGAAAACGTAGGCCAGACGCGCGATGTTCGCCGCCCAGACAAATGTCACAGCACTCTCCTGCACGGCGGTTTTCGCACGGAATGCTGCCGCAAACTGCTCCCCTGCCGCCTCGCCCAAGTGCAGCGGCAGCAGCATGTGTTCGAACGCCAGATAGCGATAGAACCCCGGTGCCAGCCCTTCGACGCGCTGGATATAGAGATACGTCTCGAAGGCATGGCGCGCGCCAGCGCTCGGCACCGTCCGCATGCTGCCGCCTTTCGGCGCAGGCATTTTGACGCCCTGCGTGCACCAGAGCAGATATGAGAGCTCCTTGAGCGAGAGCGGCGTGTCCTTGTAGCTTCGCACGCTCGCGCGGAGCTCGACCAGTTCGAGGAAGCTGACCTCGTGGTCGGCGAGCAGTTCCGGCTCGGGCAGGCGGATGACTTTCGTGCCCGGTGCGACAGGCTTTTCGGGCGGCGGTACGGGCGCGCCCTGCTTCAGCGGCGTATCCTGCGGCGCGATGTCGCGCGTGTCGGCGAGGAACGCCTGTTCCTTTTCATAAACGTCCATCCAGTCCGCCTCACATGTCGGGGCGGACGCCCGTCTTACCCGTGAACTTGTGATAGCTGCCGCCCTTGCGGCGGTTCATGAGCTCGGCGAAGAGCTCCTCAGGAGAGATGCCGTGGAATGCGAGCAACACGAGGCAGTGATACCAGAGGTCGCCCATCTCGTAGATGATTTCCTTGCGCACGTTGTTCTTCGAGGCGATGACGGTTTCGACGGCTTCCTCGCCGACCTTCTTGAGAATCTTGTCCTGCCCCTTGTCGAAGAGATAGTTCGTGTACGAGCCTTCAATCGGATGGAGCTGGCGATCCTTGATGACGTCATAGAGCTCGTTCAGGACAACGGCAAGCGACTGCTGCTTTTCCGGCGGCACGACGGCGACGTTCTTGCCGCTGTCCTCTGGGTGCAGGCGGCGGCCCGAGAAGCACGAATACGTGCCCGTATGGCAGGCGACGCCGCGCTGATGCACGCGCACGAGCAGCGTGTCGCCATCGCAGTCGTAGGAAATCTCTTTGACCTGCTGGATGTTGCCGCTCGTCTCGCCTTTCTGCCAGAGGCATTTCCGGCTGCGGCTCCAGAACCACGTCAGCCCTGTCTCGATCGTCTTTTCGAGCGATTCCTTGTTCATGTAGGCGAGCATGAGCACCTGGCCGCTCTCCTCCTGCACGATAGCGGGCACGAGGCCGTTTTCATCAAACTTCACTTTCGAAATGTCAACACTCATTCAAATCGTACCTCCATATCAGAAGCGCATTTCGACGCCGCGCGATTTGAGATATTCCTTGACCTGGCGCACGGTATACGTGCCATAGTGGAAGACGGAAGCCGCAAGCACGGCGTCGGCCTTGCCGAGCGTCAGCACGTCATAGAAATGCTCGAGCTTGCCCGCGCCGCCCGAAGCGATGACCGGCACGTCGACAGCTTCGGAAACTGCGCGCGTGAGCTCAATGTCGTAGCCGTCCTTCGTGCCGTCGCAGTCCATGCTCGTGAGCAGGATTTCGCCCGCGCCGAGCTCCGTCGCGCGTTTGACCCATTCGAGGCAGTCGAGGCCCGTCGGCGTACGGCCGCCGTTGACGTAGACTTCCCACTTGTGGTCGCCACAGCGTTTCGCATCGACGGCGAGCACGACGCACTGGCGGCCGAAGCGCTCAGCGCCCTCGTGGATGACAGACGGATTCTTGACGGCCGCCGTGTTCAGCGACGTCTTGTCCGCACCTGCCTTGAGCATTTTGCGCATGTCTTCGACCGTGCGGATGCCGCCGCCAATCGTGAATGGGATGAAGACTTTCGACGCACAGCCGCGCGCAACATCGACAATCGTGTCGCGCTTGTCGCTCGACGCCGTGATGTCGAGGAAGACGAGCTCATCCGCGCGCTCCTGGTCATACCGCGCCGCAAGCTCGACGGGGTCGCCTGCATCACGCAGGCCGACGAAGTTCGTGCCCTTGACGACGCGGCCGTCTTTGACGTCCAGGCAGGGAATAATTCTCTTCGTATACAATTTTACTCCCCCTCTTTGGCGATTTCAATAGCTTCGTGTAAATCAAGGCTCCCCGTGTAAATCGATTTGCCCACGATGACGCCCTCGATGCCGTCTTTCTCAAACGGCTTCAGTGCGCGGATGTCGCTCACGTCCCGGACGCCGCCCGAGGCCACGATGGCGACGCCGCTCTCGCGGGCGAGCTTGGCGGTCGCCTCCACATTGACGCCCGAAAGCGTGCCGTCGCGGCTGATGTCCGTGTAGATGATCGCCTGGACCCCCGCCTGCTTCATGGCTTTTGCAAGCGTGATGACATCGACATCACCCGAGACGCCCCAGCCGTCGACGGCAACGATGCCATCTTTCGCGTCGATGCCGACAACGATGCGGTCGCCATACTTCTTGCACGCCTGCTTCACAAGCTCCGGGTCGCGCACGGCGACGGAGCCGAGAATCACACGGCGCACGCCGAGCGCGAGCACTTCGTCGATGTTCGCCATCGTGCGGATGCCGCCGCCGAGCTCGACAGGGATGGACACCGTGGAAAGGATGTTGCGCACCGTTGCAAGGTTTTCCGAATGGCCCGCGCGCGCGCCATCGAGATCGACGAGATGCAGGAACTGCGCGCCCTCGTCCTCCCATTTTTTCGCCATGTCGGCCGGACTGTCGGAAAAGACCGTCTCCTGCGCGAAGTCGCCCTTGAAGAGGCGCACGCACTTGCCGCCGCGGATGTCGATTGCCGGATAAATTCTCATGGGTGCCTCCTCAATGCTCGATGAAATTGCGCAGGATGGCGAGGCCGACATCGCCTGATTTTTCCGGATGGAACTGCGTCGCTTGCAGCGCGCCTTTGGCAACCGAAGCCGTCAGCTGCTCGCCATACTCCGTCGTTGCCGTGATGACGGACGGGTCGTCCGGCACGGCGTGATAACTGTGCACGAAGTAGACATATGGATGCTCCGCGAGTCCCTGGAAGAGGTCGTGCGGCTCGCGCTCCGCGCGGATCGTCAGCGAGTTCCAGCCCATGTGCGGAATTTTGAGGTCCGGCGCCTGGATTTTCTTCACCATGCCGTGAATCAGGCCGAGCCCTTTCGCGCCGGGGCTTTCCTCGCTGCCGTCGAAAAGAATCTGGAGGCCGACGCAGATGCCGAGCATCGGACGTCCCTCGGCGACGAGCCCCTTGATCGTCGGGATCAGCCCCGTCGCTTCGAGGTTCTTCATGCAATCGCCAAAGGCGCCGACGCCGGGAAGAATGATTTTGTCGGCAGATTCGATGGCCTCTTTGTCGCTTGTCACTTTTACTTCCGCGCCGAGGGCGGCGACGGCTTTTTCGACGCTGAAAAGATTGCCGACACCGTAATCTATAATAGCAATCATGTAGTTCAACTCCTTCGACTGCATAATCGATATCTTATTCACGTCCTACCTTCGCCACACCCACCACCGCTAACGCGGTCCCCCTCCCTCGATGAGGGAGGCAGAAGTTTGCTGGCCTTCGTGCTTAATGACATTACCCTCGAAGAGGGGGCCTGAGGTTGATGGATTACAACATGCCTTTCGTGGAGGGGATTCCCGTCACTTTCGGGTCGTGTTCGACGGCGGTGCGCAGGGCGTGGCCGAGGGCTTTGAAGATGGCCTCGACCATGTGATGCGAGTTGCGGCCGTAGAGCACGCGCACATGGAGCGTGAGCCCCGCATGGACGGCGAAGGCGCGCAAAAACTCTTCGACGAGCTCCGTGTCGAAGCCGCCGATCATCGGCGCCATCGGGCTGCCCTGGTTCTCATAGACGAGATACGGCCGCCCGCTGATGTCGAGCGAGACGAACGCGAGTGCCTCGTCCATCGGCAGGTAGAATGTGCCATAGCGGCGGATGCCCTTCTTGTCGCCAATCGCCTTTTTGAATGCATCGCCGAGCGCAATGCCGATGTCCTCGACGCTGTGATGGCCGTCAACCTCGATGTCGCCGTCGCAGACGAGCGCAAGGTCGAGCATGCCATGTGCCGTCATGAGTGTCAGCATGTGGTCAAAGAAGCCGATGCCCGTATGGATGTCTGCTTCGCCTGCGCCGTCGAGGTGCAGCGCGAGGCGGATGCCCGTCTCTGCCGTGCGCCGCTCGACGGCGGTCGCCCGCGCGCTCATGACTGACCTCCCATGAAGTCCTTGAGCACTTTGAGCCACGTATCATTTTCCTCGCGCGTGCCCATCGAGATGCGCAGGCAGTTCTCGAGGCGCGGCGCACTGCCGAAATGGCGCACGCCGATGCTCGCCGCCTCAAAGGCTTTCGTGAGCGCCTCGGCTTTTTCCGTGCGGAACAGCACGAAATTCGTCTCCGACGGATAGACCGTGAGCCCGTTCACCTTTTTCAGGTCTTCATAGACGCGCTTGCGCTCGGCAATCGTCATCTGGATGCGCGGCACGTACTCGCTGCGCATCTGGTAGACGACATCGGCCGTCACGAGAGAGAGCGTATTCATGTGGTATGGCATGAACGACTTGCCGATCATATCCGTGATTTCGGGCGACGCAATCGCATAACCGACGCGGCATGACGCGAGGCCGTAAGCTTTCGAGAACGTCCGCGCGATGATCATGTTCGGATAGTCTTTAAGCAGCCCCATGGCTGACTGGCCGTAGAACTCGATGTAGGCTTCATCGACGAGGAAGACCGTGCTCATCGGGATGTTGTCGGCGATGTACTGGATGTCCGAAAGCGGGATGCCCGTGCCCGTCGGATTGTTCGGGTTGCAGACGACAGCCAGCGCCGCCTTGTTATCGACGACGGTCTTGACGAACTTCTCCGCATCAAACGTATAGTCATCCTCGAGGTCGACGGGGATGCCCTGCGCCTCGGCGGCGGCCGCATAAATGCCGTACATCGAGAACGACGGCTGCGGGTAGACGATTTTCGACGTCTTCGCGTTGCCAAAGCAGTAGAAGACTTTCTCGATGATTTCTGACGAGCCGTTGCCGAGCAGCACCTGGTTCGTGCCGACGTTGAAATTCTTCGCAATCTGCTCGATGAGGTTCATGTAGTCCGTCACGCCCGGATAACGGTTGAACGCAACGCTCGCGAAACGCCCCATCAGGCGGTCTTCGACCATCGGCGGCATGTTCAACGTGCTCTCATTCGCATTGAGCGTGATCTGGTAGGGATTTTCATCCATTTCATACGAGGGGCGGTCAGCAAGCCCCGGACGATATTTCAATGCCATATTATTTTCTCCTCAATTTAATTGCGTTTGCATGCGCATCGAGCCCTTCCGTTTCGGCAAGGCGGATGATGTCGTCAGACACCGCCGAAAGCGCGGGCTGCGTGTACGAGATGATGCTCGTGCGCTTCATGAATGTCTCAACGTTCAGCACGGAATAATAACGCGCCGTTCCGCCCGTCGGCAGCACATGGTTCGGTCCGGCGAAATAATCGCCGAGCGGTTCCGGCGAATACGCGCCGAGGAACACAGCACCCGCATGGCGCACATACGGCAGCAGCTGGAACGGGTTCTCCGTCAGAAGCTCCATGTGCTCCGGTGCCGAAACATTCGCAAAGCGCATGGCCTGCATGATGTCCTCGGCCACGATGATCTTGCCGTTGCGGTCAATGGATGCCTGCGCGATTTCCTTGCGCGGCAGCTTCGCGAGCTGCTTTTCTGCCTCGGCCGCCACTTTCGTTGCGAGTTCTTCGTCATCCGTAATCACGATGCTCGATGCCAGCGGGTCGTGCTCGGCCTGGCTCAGCATGTCAGCTGCCGTGTAGACGGGGTCGGCCGTCTTGTCAGCGACAATCAGGATCTCGCTCGGCCCTGCGAGCATGTCGATGTCCACATGGCCGTAAACCTCTTTCTTTGCGAGCGTCACGAAGATGTTGCCCGGGCCCGTGATCTTATCGACACGCGGCACGGTCTCCGTGCCGAACGCCATCGCCGCGATGGCCTGCGCGCCGCCGATCTTGTAGATTTTCTTGACGCCCGCTGCACGCGCCGCCACGAGCACATAAGGATTGATTTTGCCATTCTTCGGCGGCACCATCATGATGATTTCGCCAACGCCAGCGACGGACGCGGGCACAGCGTTCATGATGACGGACGAAGGATAGGCCGCCGTGCCGCCCGGCACATAGATGCCGACGCGGTCGAGCGGGATGATGGCCTGGCCGAGGATCGAGCCCGCGTCACGGTACGTCATCCACGAATTCGGCTTCTGCTCCTCATGATAGCGCCGCACATTCGCCGCCGCTTTTTGGAGCGACTTGACAACTGCAGGGTCGGCTGCCTTTTCTGCCGCCGCGAACTCCTCCTCGCTGACGAGCATGTTTTCCGGCGTGAGGTCGACCTTGTCGATGAGCTTCGTGTAATGCATGACGGCCTTGTCACCGTCCTTGCGCACATCATTGACGATCATGCGCACGAGCTCGGCGGCGCTCATGTCCCTGCCAAAGAGCTTCTTGTTGCCCTCGCGAATCTTCGGATTGAGCTCGACCTCGTCGAATGCCGCCTTCGTGAGCAGGCGCTCAACCTCGCGTTCCCCGACTTCCTTTGCCTTGACGATCCTCATTACTGTTCCTCGCTTTCCAACACCTGCCGCAAATCCTCCACCATCTGGTGGATGCGGTCGAATTTCAGCTTGAAGCTCACGCGGTTCGCGATGAGGCGGGCCGTGGCGTCCATGATGTAGGCAATCTCCTCGAGATCATTTTCCCGCAGCGTCGTACCCGTCTCGACAATATCGACGATGCTCTCCGAAAGGCCGACAATCGGCCCGAGCTCGATGGAGCCATTGAGCTTGATGTACTCCATCTGCATGCCGTGCTCGTTGAAGAACTGCTCGGCAATATGCGGGAACTTCGTCGCGACGCGCGTGTGCGCGTAGTCCATCAAAGTCGGACGCTTGTCCGGCCGGTGGACGGCCATCATCAGATGGCACTTGCCGAAACCGAGGTCGAGGAGCTCGTAGACATCCTTCTGCGACTCCATCAGCACATCCTTGCCGATGACGCCGATGTCCGCCGCACCGTACTCGACATACGTCGGCACATCCGCCGTCTTTGAGACGATGAAGCGGATCTTCTTTTCCTCGTTCGTGATGATGAGCTTGCGGGACTTGTCCGAAAGCCCTTCCGCCGTATAGCCGATCTTCTGGAAGAGATCCGCCGACAGCCCGAAGAGCTTCCCCTTCGGCAGCGCCACCGTCAGATATTCCGAATCGCTTGTCTGCATAATATTCTTCCTTTATTTTGGTAAAGTAGTAACGTATGAATATGCCACTTATGATAACATGTCAACCTGTAAACGTCAAGGATTAATTCGCTTCATCTGCCAGGCGCAGCAATCTCAGCTCGATTGCATCTTCGGCCTGCTCTGCCTCATGATGCCGCTCGATGATAGCTGCTTCTTTCGAAAGCCCTATGTCGCGCAAAAGCGCAGCCCCGATCTTCGGATGATGAAAATACACTGCAAGCATTTTGCTCGTTCCATCCTCCGCCCACATCCGCGCACGCGCAGGGAAGAAGTGCACAGCCAGCACGCAGAACACTTTCCCGAAAATATCGAGGTCGCCTTTGCGGCGTCCGACATCATGCAGGAGCGCGCAGCGCTCAAGCAGGCGTTCATCTATCGGCGTCCCTTCTGCGCGGCGCTCTTCTGCCAGCTGCATCGCCGTCTGCGCGACGTTGAGCGCATGGCGCTGATCAGCGCGGTGCATGCCATAGAACAGCGGCAGCGCTTCTTTCGGCAGCACGCTTTCGACATAGGCCCGGTCTTCCGCTGTGACCTGCGCCGTGATGGCCCGCACGAACTGCCGGACGCGCCCGATCATCCGGTTCACCCGAGATAGACGAGCGCGGCATAGCCTTTCTCTCGCTGGGCGGCCGCCGCATCCTCTTTCGTCATCGGCATAAGCGCAAGCTCCGCGACCTTGCCTTCGCTGCGCAGGCTCGAAGCGCGGTTGACAGCCTCTGCCTCCTTGCCCGCCGCATAGGCGACGAAAACATCTTTCGCCTGCGCGGGCGCACCGATGCCCTGCCGCTCGAGCGCGAGCAGCACGCGCTCGATACCGAGCGCGAAGCCCGTCGCCGGGCAGGCACAGCCGAAGTCCGAAAGCATGTGGTCATAACGGCCGCCGCCCGCGAGCGGAAAGCCGAGCCCTGCCGTGTAGACCTCGAAAACCATGCCCGTATAATAGCTGAAATCGCGGATGAGGCCGAGGTCGAACCGCACGAACCGCTCCACACCATACGCCGCGAGCAGGCGGTAGACGGCGCTGAGATTGTCAAGCGCGCGGCGGCTCTTTTCGCCGAGCGCGAGACCGTATGCCTTCGTCAGGACTTCCTCGCCGCCCGAAAGCACCGGCAGCTGGCGCAGGTTCTTCTTTGCGGCCGCCGCAAGCGGCAGCTCGTCGATGGCCGCGTCATACGCCACGAGGTCATGCTGCTCAAGTGCGTCCTTGAGCGTCTGCTGGTCGTCCTCGGAAATCCGGTACTGCTCCATGATGCCCGCCGCAAATTCGACCTGGCCGAGGCAGACCTGGAACTTCTTGAGCCCCGACCGCAGCAGGCTCTGGATGGAGAGCGCGAGCACCTCCGCGTCCGCCGCTGCTGACGCACTGCCGATGAGCTCGACGCCCGCCTGATAGAACTCGCACTGGCGCCCCATCTGGCTCTGTTCCGAGCGAAAGACGCTGCTGATGTACGAGAGCTTCAGCGGCAGCGGCGCATCCTTGAGGCGGCTGCCGACGACACGCGCGATCGGCGTCGTCATCTCGTGACGCAGTGCCAGCGTCCGACCGCCCTTGTCAAAGAGCTTGAACAACTGAGGCGAAAGCCCCCGCCCGCTGTCCATCGTCAGCGTATCGAGATACTCGATGGTCGGCGTCACGACCTCGTCATAGCCCCAGAGCGCGAAGAGCCGCGCCAGCTGCGTCTCGATGGCCCGTTTGCCCGTTGCCTCGCCCGGCAGGTAATCGCGCGTGCCGTAAGGGATTTCCAAAACCTGTTTCTCATTACCCATCTGCAATTCTCCCATTGAATTCATTTTTCTTCCCGCTTCGGCAGACGCCCGAGGATGATCTTGTAGCCGTCCGCGCCATAGTTCAGGCAGCGCTTCACGCGGCTGATCGTCGCTGTGCTCGCGCCCGTCCGCGCGACGATGTCATCATACGTATGCCCCACGCTGAGCATCCGCGCGACCTCGAGCCGCTGCGACAGCGCCTTGAGCTCGCTGACCGTGCAAATGTCCTCAAAGAACTGATAGCATTCCTCGATGGATTCCAAAGACAGCACTGCCTCGCACAGCTGCTCGCTGAGCTCATCCCGCAGTTTCGGATTTATCATGTATCTCCCCCCTGACTTTATTCCTTTACTTTGCGAAATTTGTTTCATTGTAACACAGGACAGCCTTTCATGCAAGCTGTAAAACATAACGTACATTCTTCCCCTTGCCGTCGCGGCGAATTCTCTGTGTCTCGACGAGATGATTCAAGATGTTCCGTGTTTTCGTGAGGGAAAAGCCCGTCGCCTCTTGCAGCGCACGGCGCGTGGTCAGTCCAGATGACAGCGCAGCGAGAATTTCTTTTTCACCGGGACGGCCGGGAACATCATTCGCATCCCAAGCAGCCTGGTAATTTGTCGTCTGCCGTTCACGAACGATGGTCGAAGCATGTACCTCCTGCCCCCGCAAGAAAGCAAGGTTCGGCAGCGTCACCTTGAATGCATTATCTGTGACAAGGAATGTCGGCTCGACGCCCGTTTCGCGATAGCATTCTCGAATCTTGCGGATGCCCGTACCATATGCCTCGATGTATTCCAAGCGATAAAAAATATTCGCGAGATGCGGATTGCGCTGGATAGAAGCGCCTGCCATCATGTCCGCATACGTCAGTCCCTCTGGCAGGCCGCCCAGTGAAAGGATTTCCACAGCATTGTCGAACAAGCTGATGAGGATGCTGCCAGACAGCGCATACTCGCGATGAACAACCGCATTGATAAGCGCTTCGCGCAAAGCCTCTGGTGGATATGCGCGCAAATCCGTGCGCCGCAATCCGTGGATTTCCGAACGCGTATCATTGAGCACGTCAAGGTAATCCGCCACGTCCGAAGCCTGCTGCAGAATCGAACCAGAAAACTCCCTGCGCTTCTTGAATACGGTCTTCGTCGTACCTTGGAACACCGCCACTTTGATGGTATGCGAACATTCCTCGGAAAGCAGACGCGCAAGATTCGTATATTCGCCGTCTGCCGCCCGCAATCCAAGCGTCCGCATCTGCACCTCGCCAAGTTCCAGCTGATGCTCGGCAAAAACATGTTTCATCGTACCGAACGAAAGCTCTTGCAAAAGAGAGCGCTCTTCTTCGTAATGCGCGTCGCCTGTCACACGAATCATATGCAGGATTTCTGCACGGCTCGCAGGAATGCTGGCACTACCGCGCCGTACATAGACTCCTTCCGGCCGGATGCCCTTGTTTTTCAGATAATACGGGCATGATGTCCCACGTTGTACTATGATAATCACGATGCTCTTTCCATCCATAATCTGATTATCAAGAGCAATGAACTGCATGATATCCGGCGCGATGCCATCACGGCAGGATGACACGACTTTCTTCTGCACGTCATCGACATCTTCCACACCGACGACATTTCCATCATCATCAATACCGATATAGATGGTACCGCCTTCTGTGTTGGCAAACGCAATCACGGTTTTCCGAATGGTCTCCGCATATTCCCGCTTGAATTCCGTCCGCATTCCTTCTGTCATTTTTCTCGCCTCTTTCTATCATCTATTCTATCATCTATCACAATTCTATCATATCATAGAATAAAAGAAAAGGTGCTCGCAACATTCTGCAAGCACCTATAAGAAGATGAAACCGTATTTACTTGTTCAGCGCAAATTTCACGACAGCTTCCATGCCGGGACGCAACGCCACGGCGTCGTCTTTCGGCAGGGAAATCCTGACCGTGATGCGGCCGTCGTCGTCATCGGCGCTGCCTTCGGTCGCGGTCGGGGCAGACTTCTGGGCGGCGGTGCCGCTGCTGCTTCCTGCAGAGCTCGATGCATCGGAAGATGCACCGTCCTGCGAGGCAGTAGATGCATTGGTGCCGCCTACCGTCGCATCCTGCGTGCCGGGGCTCGCGTTATCCGAGCTCTCCGTCTGGCTCGCCGTATCGGCCGGATCCTTGATGTCAGTGACGGTGCCCTGATATTTCTTGCCGTCAATCGTATAGCTCACGAACTGGCCGAGGCGGATGCTGTCTTTCTGGTTTGGCGAAAGCTTGGCCTCGACCCAGACGTCGGCATCGTCGCCGATGCTTGCGATGGTCTGGCCGGCCTTGAGCTCCGTGCCTTCCTGCGTGTCATCACTATAGTAAACCGTGCCCGCGACAGGTGCGACGATGTCGGTCGTCTGAGCATCCTGCTTTGCGTTCTCGAGCGCGGCTTCCGCCTGCTTGACGGCAAGTTCCGCCTGCTTGACGGCCTCGGGGTTCGGCGCCTGCGTCATCGTGCGCGGCACGGAGGCGGCAGGTGCAGGCGTGGAGACGACAGGCGCCGGCGTCGCGGCGGATTCCGCGGCCGCGAGGTCGGCGGCCGCCTGATCGCGCTGCTTCGCACTGACAGCGCCCATCTGGAAGAGCTCGTTCATGCGGTTGAGGCGTGCGCGCGCATTTGCGACGGCCTGCGAGTTGCCAGAGGACTGCACTGGCGCAGGTGCAGGCGTTGATACGGGCGCGCTTGCCTGCGGCACCGTGATCGTCTGGCCTTTCTGCACCTGCTCAAGGCTCTGCTTCGCGAGCGCGGCATTCTGCTCGAGCTGTGCGATGTCCTCGTCCGTGACTTTCGCCTGCACATGCGCGATGACGTCGCCCGCTTCAACATGGTCGCCATCCTGCACGACGAGTTCCGTGATCGTGCCGTCGGCTTTTGCCTTGACGCCAACCATCGTGCTTGCGACTTTCGCGTCATAAACCGTCAGGCCCTTCTGGCTGTGCTGGTACGCCCAGACGCCGCCCGCGCAGAGAATCGCGACCACGATGAGCGCGACGGGGCCGAACTTCATGACTTTCTTGACTTTTTCTGTGATATCGACTTCCAAAATGGAAACCTCCTGTGCTTTGGAGAAGCGTTGAAAAAGCCCTCCCGCGAGGGGAGGACTCATTCGTTTTCATCAAAAGATCAGCCGAGCTGTGCTTTCAGAACTTCGACGGCCTTGTCGAAGGCTTTCGGCAGGGCATCCGGGTTCTTGCCGCCGGCCTGTGCCATATCGGGACGGCCGCCGCCGCCACCGCCGACGATGGCGGCCGCTTCCTTGATGACCTTGCCCGCATGGACGCCCTTCTTGACGGCATCCTTCGAAGCCTTGACGACGAGGCTGACCTTGCCGTCATTGACGCAGGCGAGCACGACGACGCCGCCATCGAGCTTGTCAGCCGAAAGGTCAGCGACTTCGCGGAGCTCGTCCATGCTGCCTGCATGCGCAACGCCGCAAGCAACCGGCACGCCAGCGATGTCTTCGACGGAAGCGAGCAGCTTCTTGGCATCCGCCTTCTCGCGCATCTCAGCGACTTCGGCAAGCTGTGCGTCTGCTGCCTTCTTCTCTTCGAGAAGCTTGTCAATCGCGGCCGGGACATCATCTTCCGATGCTTTGAGCTTCGCGGCTGCTTCGGCGAGCTTTGCGGCCTTTGCGTTCATGTAGTCGAGCGCGGCTTTGCCCGTCAGCGCTTCGATGCGGCGCACGCCCGAGGCGACGCCCGTCTCAGCGACGATCTTGAACGCACCGATCTGGCCGATGTTCTTGACATGCGAGCCCGCGCAGAGCTCCATCGAGAAGCCCGGCACCTTGACGACGCGCACGACATCGCCGTATTTCTCGGAGAACAGCGCCATCGCGCCAGCTTTTTTCGCCTCGTCGAGGTTCATGTGCGTGATTTCGACGTCGATGCCCTTGAGGATTTCGTTGTTGACGAGCTCCTCGACATCGGCGAGCTGCTGTGCCGAGACCGGCTCGAAGTTCGTGAAGTCGAAGCGCAGGCGCTCCGGCGTGACGGACGAACCAGCCTGATTGACCTGGTCGCCGACGACGCGCTTGAGCGCAGCCTGCAGCAGATGCGTTGCCGTATGGTTGCGAGCCGATGCGAGCTTCTTCGTCTGATCGACTTCGATTTTGACCGTGTCGCCGACCTTCAACTGGCCTTCCTCAACATACGAGATATGATAGACCGTGCCGTCCGGCAACTTCTTCGCGTTCGTCGCATGGATGCGGCCGAACTCGGAGAGCAGATAGCCCTCGTCGCCAACCTGTCCGCCGCCTTCTGCATAGAACGGCGTCTTCTCGAGGATGATGCCGGCTTCTTCGCCGTCATGGATTTCGGAGGCCAGCTTGCCGTCTTTCCAGATGGCAACGACCTTCGATTCCTTCGCCTCGGGGTCAACGGCAAGCTTCGAGACGTCGATGCCCGAGAGATCCGGCACCTGCACGCGGATGTTGGCCGCACGGGCTGCACGCGCGCGCTGGCGCTGCTCTTCCATCGCCTTGTCAAAGCCGTCCTTGTCGAGGTCAAGACCCTGCTCGTGAAGGATTTCCTCCGTAAGCTCCCACGGGAAGCCGAACGTATCATAGAGGCGGAAGCCGATTTCGCCCGGCAACGCCTTCTTGCCTGCGGCCTTGAGTTCGTCGATTTCCTTGTTCAGGAGATCCATGCCCTGGTTCAGCGTCGCGGCAAAACGGTCTTCCTCGATGCTGATGACCTTCTTGATGTAATCATGCTTTGCGACGAGCTCGCCGAAGTCGCTGGCATCTTTGTAGATTTCAACGACCGCATCGACGGCGCCCTCGAGGAACTTGCCCGTGATGCCGAGCATGCGGCCATGACGGATGGCGCGGCGCAGGATGCGGCGCAGCACGTAGCCGCGGCCTTCGTTCGACGGCAGGATGCCGTCCATGATCATGATGGCCATAGAACGCGCATGGTCGGCGATGACCTTCAGAGAGACGTCTTTTGCCTCGTCCTCGCCGTATTTGACGCCCGAAACCTTCGAAGCGTATTCGATGATCGGATAAAGGAGGTCGGTCTCGAAGTTCGTCTTCTTGCCCTGCACGACGGAGGCAAGGCGCTCGAGGCCGCAGCCCGTATCGATGTTCTTGTGTGCGAGATCTTTGTACGAACCATCTTCCTGGCGGTCATACTGCGTGAAGACGAGGTTCCAGATTTCGAGGTAGCGATCGCAGTCGCAACCGACGCCGCACGTCGGCTTGCCGCAGCCGCGCTCGGGGCCGAGGTCGATGTAGATTTCGGAGTCCGGGCCGCACGGGCCAGGGCCGATTTCCCAGAAGTTGTCATCGAGCTTCACGACATGATCCTGCGGGAAGCCCGGCTGGGACTTCCAGATCTCGATGGCTTCGTCATCGTCCGGATAGACCGTGACCCAGAGCTTGTCTTTCGGCAGCTCGACGACTTCCGTCAGGAACTCCCATGCCCAGGGGATGGCTTCGCCCTTGAAATAATCGCCGAACGAGAAGTTGCCGAGCATCTCGAAATACGTCTGATGGCGCGCCGTGCGGCCGACGTTCTCGATATCGCCCGTGCGCACGCAGCGCTGGCTCGTCGTCACGCGCGTGCGAGGCGGCTTCATCTTGCCCGTGAAGAACGGCTTCAAGGGTGCCATGCCTGCACCAATCAGCAGCAGCGTCGGGTCGTCCTGCGGAATCAGAGAGAAGCTCGGGAGACGCAGATGCCCCTTCTTCTCTGCGAAGAACTGCAGATATGCTTCCCGCAGTTCGTTGCCTGTCATGTACTTCAAAACAATCTACCTCCAGAAGGTATTTTATGGAAACTGATGTTTCCGAATATCCACATAGTCACTAGAATATCACAGTTTCGACGCGAGGTAAAGCCTTTCCTTGCTCAATGGGCCGCTTGCAGGCCAGCGCTCCTGCGCAGTTCGTCCACAAGCTTCGCGACGAGGAGCGACTGCTCGTTGCTGCGGCGCACGGCCTCCCAGTCGCCTTCGGCAAAAATCTTCGCGAACGACTGGAACTCGCTCACCATGCGGTTCTCGTAACGATTCGATTCGACGACGCAGTCCTTGCCGTCCGCATGAAGGGTGACGCGCGGCAGCTCGTTCGGCGCACCCTCGAGCTCCATCCAGCCCCGCTCGCCCTGCACGACGGCAAAGCCGCGGCTCGCCGAATCCTTCGCGCCGACGGCTGTTGCAAAGAAAGCAGGATAGCGCAGCACAGTCACGCCCGAAGTATCGACGCCATTGAAACCGCGATTCGCCGTATATGTCCCCGACACTGGCGCACCGAACAGGCCGCAAATCAGGTTGAGATTGTAGATATTGATGTCATAGAGCGCGCCGCCCGCCATCGCGGGGTCGAATGCCGGCAGCACCATGCCCGCAAGATACTTGTCATAGCGACTCGAATACTGTGAGTAATTCGCCTGGACTGCGCGAATCGGGCCGAGCTGCGCCAGCGCGTCCTGCATCGCGCGGAAATTCGGCAGGTAGAGAAGCGTCACGGCTTCGAGAATCATGCAGTGCTTTGCCGCAGCAAGGTCGATGAGTTCTTTGACTTCCTCATACGTCGGCGCGAACGGCTTTTCGATGATGACGTTCTTCCCCGCCTCGAGCGCCTGCTTCGCATATTCATAATGCACCGTGTTGACGAGGCCGACATAGACAAAGTCCGCCGCATCCTCGGCGAGCAGCTGCGCATAGTCCGTCCAGACCTGCGGGATGTTCCGCTCTTTTGCAAGCGCTTCCGCTTTCGCGCGGCTCTTCGGCCGTGCGAAGACCGATGTGATTTCGATGTCCGGCACCTCTTTGAGCGCATCGAGCGCATCATGGACGATTTTTCCTGTTCCGAGAATGGCGAGTTTCATGAAAGTTCTTCCTTTCCTACCGTGTTCATTTGACCGCGCTGAGATATTTCACACCTTTGATGTACGGCTTTCCCTCTGCATTCGGATAGACCAGCGTCGTCAGCACGACCTGACGAAGGTAATGTTTCCCTGTCTCGTCAAAATAACTGCTCATGGCCTGGAGCGCCATCGGCGTGCCGTCCGCATCCTGCCCGATATACATCATGACATGCGTGTCATTCGATAGCAGCGTACCGACGGGGAAACCGATCGTGAGCAGAGCGAGACGGGCATTTGTTTTCCCATGGAGCGCGACGCGATACGGCAATGCCTGCCCCTGCACGTCAGCGTCGCGCGGAATCTCGATGCCCATAGAGCGATAGACATCGCCCGTGAACGCCGAGCAATCAACACTGTCATCGAGCCCGCCCCAGCCATAGACATCGCCGAGAAAGCGAAAGCCCTGCCGCACGAAATTATTCTCCGTGCACGGCAGGAAGCCATGATGCAGGTCATCATCAAAGACAGCAGGTTGAGGATGGAGGGCCAGCGTGCCATCCGGGGTGCGTGACGGCACCAGAAGCAACGGTTCTCCGCCTGCCTTCCCCCGGTAGCCACGCAACGGAGCTCTTGCCAGCGGGATCTTTGCGCCCATCTGATAGAGCGCCGTCTTGCCAGCCGATTCGTCATAAAGCTTCCAGCTGTCTGCCGTCACGACGGCAAAATCCTTCGGTGCGGCAAACTGCATCCACGTCGCACGATTCGTCAATGCAAATGCGCGCTTCGAGAGCCAGCCTTCATAATTCCGCATCACGACATGCGAAAATCTCCCATCGTCACTGTCCTCGTAAACGAGCAGCGGCTCGCACGGATCGACGGCCGTCGCCTGCTGCTCGTCATACTGCGTTCCATCGGGCGGCACAGGCGTCAGGCGCAGATTCCCGCGCCGCGTCGCCACGCCATAGCGCACATCTGCCGTCACAGGCTCCGCCGCAAGATCTTCGAGCGTCTCCGTCGCCCCACGCATCTCCTCATTGAATGCAGCAATTTCCGCCTGCGAAAACAGTACGCGCTCCCCGTCCGGATTTCGTTCCGTCCAATACGACGCCTCCGCCCGTTCGTCCGTCACAGCAGGCGAAGCGGCCTCGGCCACGCAGGCAAACAGAACGGATCCTGCAACATAGAGCAGGAACGCCAGCATCGAAACAAAAAAGCCCTTCCCATCATGCATGTTTCAATAAAACCTTCTTCCCGCAGAACGCTGCGCCATACCGCTGCACCTTCTCGATGCCGCGCACACGGAACGATGCCTCGTAGTCACGCTCCGCGATCTGCGCGAGCGCTTCGTCCGCCTTTGCGTCGAGTGCATCCTCCGTCTCTGCCGTCTTGAATTCGAATATCAGGCCCGTGTTCTGCACGTCTTTCGGGAACGCGGCAACATCAAACCGGCCATAACCGGCCTCCTTATTCGACTGCACTTCATAATCCGGCACGAGCACGGCCGTCATGCCGAGGACAAAACCGTGGTAGAACGACTCTTTTTCGCCCGTATCGAACGAGCTCGCAAGGACTTTCAGATACTCCGACAAGCCGCGCTGCGCCGTTGCAAGGTCGCCATCAAGAAACGCCTGCATGAGGTCAATCAGGTCTGTCGAAAGCCGGTCTGCGTGGAAGCGTTCCAGTACTTCGATTTGATAGAGTGTCAAAAGTTCCAGATTCGGCAGGACAAGTTCCGCCCGTTTCACCGCACCAATGCGGCGCACCTGCCGACACGTCAGATATCCCGTGTTCAGAAGCATCATATACAATGCATTCTTATTCTGATGAATCTCGCTGTAAATGAATCCCTCCCGAAGATTCGCACGAATAGGAACCCCCTGCATGACGCCTTGCAAGCGCTCCCACGTTTCGTCATCATTATGCTCCATCATTTCTTGCAGGATAGAGTTGCCCGACGTATTCACCCAATAAGCATCCGGTTCACAGTCAGCATCGAAATAATTAAGCACAGACCATGGATTGTAAATTTCGATTTTCCTCTCTCCGAAGCGATATCCGTCATACCACTTGCGAATCTCTGGCAGCTTGTCCTGACGGTCAAAATCCTCAGCGATGCCCTCCACATCCTGTGACGTAAAGCCGAACGCTTCCGGATAACCCGTATTCAAGACACTATCTACTTTCAGATTATTGAGGTCAGAAAAGATACTTTCTTTCGAAATGCGAAGGACACCCGTAAGGACAGCAAAATCAAGCGATGGATTCGTTTTGAGTGCTTTCGTCAGCATCACGCGGATGAATTCAATCGCCTCATCATAAAAATGATAATGCCACCCCTGCTGAATCGGCACATCGTATTCATCAAGCAACAAAACGGGCTTGCAGTGATAATGTTGTTCAAGCAAGCGAAGCAGGAACGAGATTGCCCCCATTTCTTTTACCAGATTGGCCCTGCCTTCACGAATCTGCTCAAAATCCTCTCGATCCGTCAGATCCATATCTGCATCCTTCAAAAGGAATCGGTACTGACGGAACAATTCAGAGAACAGGCCGCGCAGTCCGCTCTCCATTTTCTCCCAGCTCGAAAGCTTAAGCTCACGCAACGTCAAGAACACGACGGGCCGCGTCCCCTGTTCTTTCATCGCTTCCGCATCATCTGCAATCGCAAGGCCATCAAACAATTTCCTATGTTTCTCTGCCTTCTCAATGTCAAAGAAATAGCGCATCATCGAAAGCATCAGCGTCTTGCCGAACCGCCGAGGCCGCGTGAAAAGCGTGACGGCTGCATGGCGGTCAAGAAATTGCCGGATGAACCGCGATTTATCGACGAAATAATATTCTTTGCGCACCTGTTCGAAATCATCCTCGCCAATGGGAAGCCGCAACTGCATAGAAAAATCCCTCCTTCATGTCTTTTTTCTCAGTATATCACGAGTCCTGCGCGAAAGAAAAGCTGCCACACGGATTGCCTTGCAGCAGCTTCCATATTATTTTTCTGGCAGGACGACGCCACCGATGAACATGCGATGCCACGGGAAGTAGAAGTCGAGGCGGTCAACGCCCGGATAAGGCGGCAGGTTCTGCGCCGCGAACTGGCGCAGGAGGCGCGTCACGCGCAGCTGCGTCGGCACTTCGTAGCGGCCGAGATTCAGATAGACCTCAGGATTCATGAGCCACGAAAGCTGGTTCGTCACCTGCGTGCGCACGTTCGACTGGTAGCCCCAGTCATCGAGATAACGCTCCAAGAGCAGGCGGTCGACATCGGCGTCCGGCAGGCGCACATTCAGCATGCCCTGCCCGAGCGCAAAGCCGACGCTGTTCGTCGCCGTATTCCAGCCCGCATAGCCATAGAGGCGGAACAGCAGGGCGTTGTCGCGCAACGCATTCATCAGCGCATTGTCCGAACCGTTCGTGCGCGTGATGTCCGCGATGGCCACGCGATGGCCCGCCGCGATGAAATTGCCCGCAAACTGCGCGAAACTCGCCGCGTCGTAATAATCCGTGCCGTCGTTGTCCGCGCCGTTTCCATAGCCCATGCGGCCATAGGGAGGCGTATTCACGAGCAGCACGAGATCGGCCTTCGCCGGATCAGGCACGGAGACTGCGCCCGCAATCAAGAGGTCGGAACGGATGGAATCTGCGATGGGCTCGTCAGAGTAATCCGGCACCATCGCGCCGCCAACGCCCCAGTTGTACTGCACATTGACGAACGGCATCGTATGCGAAAGATCATTGACGGCCCGTGCGAGCAGCAGCATCGAAAATTCGTCGATGCCCGCAAGCATCTGGAAACGGCTGTCCGGCACGTCCGCCGAGGCCTCCGCAAGCTTGCGGCTCTCGAAATGCGTTGCCGAAAGCGGTGCATTGTCATCCTTGCCGAGCACGAAATAATCGAGCCTTCCTTGGCGTGCGAGGTCGATGAGCTTTTCATCCACCGCGAAATTCTTCTCGCGGCGGCCCATCCAGTCATCCCAGACGCCCGCTGGCACATCATTCGTAAGCGATTGGAGTTCCTGCTGCTCCGCTGGCGTCAAGCCGCTGGCATCCTTTTTGTCGAGCAGGCCCGACTTGCGAAAAATCTGCGAACCATACGTCAGGTAATAAGACGGCTCCTCGCCGCCCGAAGCAGGCCCTGACGACGGCGTGCGCATCAGCGAACCGAACGCATAGACCTTCATCTTCGGATTCAGCTTTTTGAGGCTCTCGATGCGGCCGACGCGCTCCGCGAGTTCCTCCTCGCTGAGTTCATGCTTCCGCGACGCCACGAGGCCGCCATAGATGATCGAGTCCGTCGACACGACCGCCGCATCCGCACGAACGGCCTGGGACGCAGCCCACTGCCAGAGCTCATCGGGCTTCCCTTCCTCAATGCCGCCGAGCATCTCCTTCGGTGGCATCAGAACCGTGTAGCCGAGCTTCTCCACAGCCTCGGCCGACTGCTCGCGCGACGTCGGTCGGTCGTCATGCGGCACGAAAAGAATCGTTCCCTTGCCTTGCGCGGCCTGTGTCCCTGCCGACGCCTCTTTCTGCGACGGCCGCGCAGATGCACAGCCTGCAAAACTTCCAATCACCAACGCAACCGCTGCAAACACGGCCACGCACATACCAAAAAACTTCCAACATGTATCTTTACGACGGCAATTCATCCCGTACGTCTCATTCCCCTCATGCTTCATTTGCGCGGTGAAAATGCCGCGCGTCGCTTTCTATTATAACGCATGGGAGCCAATGGCGCAAAGGTGCAGGAAAAATAGAATTCAACCATCACTTCCGCTATTTTGCGTTCCGTAAATGATAGGCGAGATGCCATCCACCCAGAGTGCCCGTGCCAGGGCATCCTCCGGCGACTTCCCCATTGAAATCCATCGGCTCTGCGAGCGCCACCACATGTCGGCCGCTATCTCATACTGATTGTCCACAACATTTCCCGTCGGCACGAACCGGAAGCGCGCAAGGAACTTCATTTCGCCATCGCGTACGAACTTCACATCGGCATACCAGTGATCCGTGTATTCAAGCGTCTCCGGCATCAGATAGTAATCGACACCATCCGGCCCCTGATACACCCAGATGTCCTCCGCCGAAGCGCGGCCGGGCAACAGAACAGCGCTCAACAAAAACAGAACTGCAAGACCGATGCGATAAAAAAAAGATGTCTTCAGATTCTGACTGAATTTTGTTATCTTCATGTTATCCCCCCTTGATTTCAAAAGTATACCACATCTGCCCACAAGATGTGATATACTTTTGTCAATCAAAGTTTACTAAAATACTTCTGACAAAAACATCGAAGAAAGGACTTGGCCAACCATGAGAGTCTCCGAAATCAGAGAAAGACTCAAAGCCTTCCCGCAGAAGGATATGATCGAGCTTTTTATCGCCGCTTACAAGCACCTTCCGAAAGATCGCAAGGAAGGCGTCATCGATGATCTGATCCTGCACGGTGTCCGCCAGCTCCATGACAAGACCACAAAGCAAAAGTCAAAAGCAGCACCGCAGATGAACTTTTCTGCACTGGCTGCTGAAATCAAGACGTTTCTAGACAATGCTTACGCGCAAAATTATCTTGCCCCGAACCGGAAGATTCAAAAAGCCGAGCGGCCGAAATGGCGTTTCCATGTCATGCGCTATATCAAGGAACTCAGAAGCATCAAAGCAGACACCCCGCATTTTGATGAGGCCAACGAACTTTTGGCCCAGCTCTTCGAAATGACAGCTTATGCCTGCAATTACTATCTTTTCCGGACAGAGGACGCATTCGCCTCCATCCGGATGCAACAGGATGATTTCTACGAGCAGGTTGTTTCTCGCCTGCTGACAGCGGAGCCTTCGGATGCCGCAATCAAAAGAGCCTTGCAGCTGGCAACGGTATCCGGCATGAGCCGCGAGACCATATCAGAAGATTTGTACGCGAAATTGCTCCCGCGACTCGATACCATAGCTCTCAAGCGCAGAGCGGTCGAACAGCTGCAAAGTCTCTGCAAAGATGCTGCCAAGCTGCAGGATAAATATGAGATCAACAGCCGTTTGCAAGGATGCGCAAAACTCATGCTGCATCTGAAAATCGCTTTGGGCGAAACAGAAGACGGCGTATCCGCCTGTTACCAAATTTTCAACCGACAAGGAAAACAGAATCCTGAAACCGTTCTGTATATCATCCTCGGCATCTTGGATGCTTATGGTCAAAAAGAAATTTGGATTCGGACATACGAAAAAGCGTTGGAAAACAACGTTAGACCAAGAAATTATCTGCGCAACCGCTATGACGAATTGAAAAGCGGCAAATAACGATGTACAGGAAGCCAAACTCATAGGAATAGATTGTAAAGCCTCTGGGATTCATCTTCCCATCCTTTCTTCGCAAAGAAAGTTTTTCTTCGTCCTTTTCTATTTGCTTTCATTATGTTCTTTTGGATGTGCAGTGTCAACGATAGAGCGCAAAAAATCCTGCGAGGAAACTCTTTTCCCTTCGCAGGATTTTTCAAAAGAGAGGCTTTACAGGCTCTTCAAGAAGTTCTCCATCATCTTCTTCCCATCCGGCGTCAGAATCGATTCTGGATGGAACTGGATGCCTTCGATGTTTTTGGCTTTGTGGCGGACGCCCATGATCGTGCCGTCGGCGAGGTCGCTTGTGACTTCGAGGCAGTCCGGCAGCGTCGCACGGTCGATGACGAGGGAGTGGTAGCGGCCGATGGGGACGTTCTGCGGGATGCCTTCGTAGAGGCCCTTGCCGTTGTGCTGGAGCGGCGAGGTCTTGCCGTGGACGATTTCGCCCGCGCGGACGACTTTGCCGCCGAAGACTTCGCCGATGGCCTGATGGCCGAGGCAGATGCCGAGGATTGGCACCTCGCCGCCGAGCTCGCGGATGACCTGCTCGGTGATCCCTGCGTCGCTCGGGATGCCGGGACCTGGCGAGAGGACGATGGCGTCGTATTTCTTCGCGCGGATGGCTTCGACCGTCGTCTGGTCGTTGCGGATGACTTCGACCTCGGCGCCGAGCTCGCTGAGCAGCTGGAAGACGTTGTAGGTGAAGGAATCATAGTTATCTAAAATCAACAACATCGTTTTCCACCTCCTCAACGACTTCGAACAGCGCTTTCGATTTCTGCAAGATTTCCTGATATTCGCGCTCAGGCACGGAATCAGCGACGATGCCGGCCCCCGACTGGATGACGGCCGTGTCGTCGTGCTCGATGCGCATCGTGCGGAGCGTGATGCACATGTCCATGTTGCCGGCGAAATCCATGTAACCGACCGTGCCGGAATACGTACCGCGTTTGACGGGCTCGAGGTCATGAATGATTTCCATGGCGCGGAGCTTCGGTGCGCCGCTGACCGTGCCGGCCGGGAATGTGGCCTTGAGCACGTCCATCGGCGTAAAGCCGTCTTTCAGGCGGCCCGTGACCTCGGAGACCATGTGCATGACGTGGCTGAAGTATTCGACCTGCCGCAGCTTCGTCACGCGAACGGTGCCCGCATCGCTGATGCGGCCGATGTCGTTGCGCGCGAGATCGACGAGCATCGAGTGTTCGGCCACTTCCTTGACGTCCTGCTTGAGGTTCGCTTCGAGCGCGGCGTCTTCTTTCTGCGTTGCGCCGCGACGGCGTGTGCCCGCGATCGGATACGTGTAGATGTCGCGGCCCGCGACCTTGACGAGCATTTCGGGCGATGCGCCGACGAGCTTCGTGCTGCCGAAATTGACGTAGAACATGTACGGCGACGGATTGACCTGCCGCAGGCGGCGGTAGAAATGAAAGCAGGGCTTCGTGATGTGCGTGCGGAACTGGCGCGACGGCACGACCTGGAAGATGTCGCCGGCGAAGATGTGCTCTTTCGCTTTCTCGATGGCCGCGATGAAGTCCGTCGGCGCCTTGCCGTATTTTGCGAGGAAGTCGAGCTTTTCGCGGCGCTGCGGCGCATCGTCGTCATGCGGCACATAGGGCGCGGCGAGCTGGCGCTTGACGTGCGCCATCTTCTTCTCGATTTCCTCATAGATTTCTTCGACGCTCGCTTCGCGTCCGCGCAGGTCGGCAAGATAAATCAGGCGCGCGCTGTTCTTGAGCGCGTCAATGACGACGAGGATGCGGCAGAGCATGAACTCGCCGAGGAGTTCTTCGTCGCCAATCTCCATGCCGCGCACGCGGTCGAACGTCGAGACGACTTCATAATTGAAGTAGCCGACGAGGCCGCCATTGGCAAGCGGCAGATTCGCGTCTTCGAGTGCGGGGCGGAACTTCTTCATGTATTGCTTGATGGTCTCGACGGGGTCGCCGTCGAGGCTCTTCATGAGGTCGTTCTCCTTCACCATGAGCTTGTTTTTGAAGACTTGGATGCGCGAGAACGGCTCGGCGCCGAGGAACGAGAAGCGGCCGAACTGCTGATGTGTCGTATCGACGGATTCGAGCATGAAGCCTTTTTCCTCGCCGACGAGCTTGTAATACATGGAAACGGGCGTGTCGAGATCCATATTGATTTCGGTCGAGACGGCGATGAGGTTGCGCTCGGCCGCGAGTTTCTGAAAGGCTGCGAGGTCTGGCAGGAGTTCCATGATGGATGTTTCCCTCCCTTTGTGGTACGATGAAAGAATGATAAACTGCGAAATGGAGTGAAGAAAATGAACGATGATTGCATCGGCTTCCCGCCGAGCGTCGATGAAGGCTGCCGCGTGCTCGTGCTCGGCTCGATGCCGAGCGTGAAGTCGCTCGCGGAGCAGCAATATTATGCGCATCCGCAGAACCGCTTCTGGCCGATGATGACGAAGATTCTCACGGGCAAAGACGTGCCGCCCGCCGTTTACGAAGACCGCCTGCGCATGCTGCGCGAGCACCATATCGCGCTCTGGGACGCGATTGCGAGCTGCAAACGGGAAGGCAGCCTCGACTCGTCCATTCATGATGAAATCGGGAATGATTTCTCGAAGTTTCTAGAGAAATGGCCAAAAATCACGACCATCCTCTGCAATGGCGGGAAGTCGTTCCAGTGTTTCAAAAAGTATAACAAGGCGCTGCTGGCGCGAAAGGATCTGACCATCCGGCAGATGCCGTCGACAAGTCCCGCGAATGCGCGGTGGAGGCTGAATATGTTAATCGACGAGTGGCGAAAGGCTCTGAACCTTTAAGACCCTCTCGTTATTTCCCGTATTTTTCATCCAGTGCCGTGCGCAGGCTGTGGATAAATGTCATCGCTTCATCAAACTGGCCTTTGAGCAGGCGGCCGACGACAGCGCTGCCGACGATGACGGCGTCGGCGTGCTCGGCTGCTTCGACGGCTGCTTCGGGCGAACCGATGCCGAAGCCGACGGCGAGCGGCGTGTCCGTGAATTTGCGGGCGTTCTCGCAGACCTGGCCGATCGTGCTGTAGTCAATCTTCTTGACACCCGTGACGCCGTTGTTCGAGACGCAGTAGATGAACCCCGTCGCGCCGACGCAGGTTTCCTTCATGCGATTCGGCGTCGTGCCCGGCGTGATGAATTCGGCGAGGTGGAAGTCATGCGCAGCGCAGATTTTGCGCATCTCGCCCGATTCCTCATGCGGCACGTCCGGCACGATGATGCCGTCCATGCCAGCCGCCTTGAAATCCGTGACGAATTTTTCAAATCCATAGTGATACATCGCATTGATGTAGCCCATGCCGATGATAGGGATGTCAGTCTCGGCGCGCAGCTCCTTCATGATGGCGAGCTCTTTCTTCGTCGTCATGCCGTTGCGCAGGGCGCAGACCGAGGCGTCCTGGATGACGGGGCCGTCTGCCATCGGGTCGGAGAACGGCAGGCCGAGCTCGATAACGTCGGCACCGGCCTTCTCCGCTTCGAGAATCGCGCGTTTCGACGTTTCGATGTCAGGTGCGCCCGCCGTGATATAGATGAAGATGCCCTTGCGGCCCGCTGCAGAGAGCGCGGCCATTTTTTGTTCCAAGCGTGTCATATATGTAGTCCTCCGAATCCTTATTCAATCTCCTGGCCGAGCGCTTTTGCGACCATCGCCACGTCCTTATCGCCGCGGCCCGAGAGGCAGACGACGACGCTCTGGTCTTCCGTCGTTTCCGGCATGAGCTTTTCGAGATACGCAAGCGCATGTGAGCTCTCCATCGCCGGGATGATGCCCTCGATTTCCGAAAGGCGCTGGAACGCATCGAGCGCTTCTTGATCCGTCACGGAGACGTATTTCGCGATGCCCGTGTCCTTGAAGAACGAGTGCTCGGGGCCGACGCCCGGATAATCGAGACCGGCCGAGATGCTGTAGGCTTCGACGACCTGCCCGTCCGGGTCTTGCAGGAGGTAGCTGTACGCGCCATGCAGGATGCCCGGCTGGCCCGTGCCAGAGAGCGTCTTGGCGTTGTCGCCTTCTTTTTCACCACGGCCGCCCGCCTCGACGCCGATCTTCTGTACGCTCTTGTCATTGCGGAAATCATAGAACGTGCCGATTGCATTGCTGCCGCCGCCGACGCAGGCGACGACGTAATCCGGCAGGCCGCCGATTTTTTCTTTCGCCTGCGTGCGGATCTCTTCGCCGATGACTTTCTGGAAATCGCGCACAATCGTCGGATACGGATGCGGGCCGACGGCCGAGCCGATGATGTAATGCGTATCCGTGATGTTCGTCGCCCAGTAGCGGATGGCCTCGCTCGTCGCATCCTTCAGCGTGCCCGTGCCGGAATGGACGGGGATGACCTTCGCGCCGAGGAGCTTCATGCGGAACACGTTGAGCTTCTGGCGCTCGACATCGACGGCGCCCATGAAGACATGGCACTCCATGCCGAACAGTGCGGCAACCGTCGCCGATGCAACGCCATGCTGACCGGCGCCCGTCTCAGCGACGATGCGCTTCTTGCCCATGCGCTTCGCAAGGAGCGCCTGGCCGAGCGCATTGTTGATTTTGTGCGCGCCCGTGTGCAGCAGGTCTTCGCGCTTCAGGAAAATGCGCGCCTTGCCGTAGTGCTCCGTGAGCTTCTTCGCGTAGTAGAGATTCGTTGGACGGCCTGCATATTCGCGCAAGTACGTGTGGAACTCGTTCTGGAAATCCGGATCGTCCTTGTATTTCGCATAGTTCTCTTCGAGCTCGTAGAGCGCCGGCATGACGATTTCCGGCACGTACTGTCCGCCGTATTTTCCGAAACGACCTTTGGTATTCATAGATGATGGCTCCTTTATCTGAATGATGAAATGAAAACACTGTTATGCCGTGGCTTTCGCCTGCTTGCCAATGTTTGCGAACAGCCGCGTCTTTGCCGCGACATCGTCCGCCCGCACGAGGCCTTCGCCGACGAGGATGCCGTCGCAGCCCGCGTCGCAGAGCGTCTGCGCGTCCTCTGCGGTGAAGACGCCGCTCTCGCTGATCAGCGTGCGGCTGCGGTCGGCGAACGGCAGGAGGTCGAGCGTCTGCTGGATGTGCGTCGTGAAGCTCACGAGGTTGCGGTTGTTGATGCCGATGAATTCTGCCGGCGTCGCGAGCGCAGCCTCCATGTCGCGGCGGTCATGCACCTCGACGAGCGCGTCCATGCCAAGGCTCCAGGTCAGGTAGAGATAAGCTTTCAGCTGTTCTGGCGTCAGGATACGCGCGATGAGCAGGATGGCATCGGCGCCGAGCATGCGCGCCTCGTAAATCTGGTATTCGTCGATGACGAAATCCTTGCGTAAGAGCGGCATCCTGACCTCGGCGCGGACGCGCTGGAAATCCTCGTTGCAGCCGAGGAAGTGCGGGTCGGTGTGCACCGAAAGCATGCTCGCGCCATTCGCCTCGTAGATGTGAGCGAGCTCGACGACGGAATGCGATTTCGTCAGGCGGCCTTTCGCCGGGGACTGGAGCTTGCACTCGGCAATCAGGCTCCACGGCTCCTGCGCAAAGCGCTCCGACATGCGGAACGTGCCAGGCTTCAGGCTGCGCTTCAGTTCTGCCAGTGGCAGGTCGCGCTTTGCCTGTGCAACGATGTCTTTCTTCTGCTCTACGATTTCCGCCAGAATATCTCTCATGATGCTGCTCCTTCTCTATGTTCTGCGTCCAAAGCCCTGACGGCTTTCATGAACGACTCGATTTTCTCGATGGATTTCTCTCCCTCCACTTCGAGGCTGCCCGATACATCGACGCCGAAGGGATGGAAGATGGATTCGATTTCTGCGACATTGTCCTCGGCCACGCCGCCTGCGATGAGGAGCCTGCTCCGAAGCTCCGGCACCTCATCCGGCAGTTTCGCCGTGCCGCTGTCAAGCAGGATGTAGTCTGCCGGGAATGTGGCGGCGGCTTTCGCATCAAAGCTCTCACCATAGCGATAGGCCTTGATGACGGGGCGCTCGATCTTCGCGGCGTACGCCGCGTCCTCGTGGCCGTGCAGTTGGACAAAATCGAGCCCGACCTCGGCGGCAATCGCGTTGACGCGTTCAGGTGCTTCATCGACAAAGACGCCGACGGTCTTGACGCGATGGAGCCGTGCCGCAATGGCCGCGGCCTGCTCCGGCGCGATATATCGATGGCTCTTCGGCCAGAAGATGAAGCCGATGAATGTCGCGCCTGCCGCCTCGGCCGCCTGCGCGGCGGCCAGCGTCTTCATGCCGCAAAGCTTCGCTTTCATGAAATTCCTCGATTCTTTCTACCAAATTCTTTCCAGATATACGAAACGCCCCGACAGGAGAACTTCTCTCCTGCCGGGGCGGAAAATACGCTGTGCCACCCAGCTTTCGCGCACGCATGCATGCGCCTTTTCTCAGGTACAAGGCAGATTGCCTGATACCCCAGCCCCGGTGCGCTTGTTTTTCCAGCGCCCTTTGGGTGGACTCTCACGGGACCATTCACCTGATGCTGCTCGCCAGTCTTCCCACCTCCGGTCACCCGGTCACTGGCTCGCTTCGCAGCAGCGTATCACGCTACTCTTTCCCGTTCGTTGATTTACACTCTGGACTTGATGGTTCTTATCATACGACGAAGATGTAACGTTGTCAACCCCCTGTGCGGAAAAGTTTTTGTCACAAATCGCCATCTCCATCAAAATCATCACTCGGCATCGCCGGGCCATAACCGCTGTCGAGATGGAGGCCGTGCGCATCGACGCCGAGCGCTGCGGCGACATCATGCCAATGGTTGTTGATCTTCTTCATGTCGAGCACGGACTGGATGTCCTTGCCCGACTCCTTTGCCAGAACGGCAGCCGCACGGATGTCGTGGCCCTCATAGCCGTCCTTGACGAGACGCAGTGCCGTCTCCTGGTCGACGTCGCTCTGCTCCGAGAGATGACGCGCCTCGAGCTCGCAGAACGCTTCTTTCATCTGCTCATGCTTCACGCCGAGCGCCCGCTCGACATCGCGCCAGGTATTGTCCGTCTTCTTGAGCTCGAGCACTTCGGCAAACGACTTACCGCTGACTTTTGCGAGCATGGCTGCCCGTCCGATGTCGCGGAAATCGCGCTTTGCCTCGATGGCTTTCTGCACTTCGTCCTTATCGACACCGAAGGCATCCGAAATGCGCTCTGCTGCTTCGGCAGGGCCGACTTCGCGCATCGGACCGCCCGGCCGTGCCGACGCACAGACGAGCCGGTTCGGCTGCTGTACCTGCGTCTGCGCATGAACGTATCCAAAGATGCCGCCGCCCAGGAGGAGCGCGCCAAGTGCCATGCCGAGCAGGAGTTTCCTTCGCGAACTCATCATGATCCTCACTTCCCTGTCAAATTATCAGACCCTACTTGCATTTCTTTTTCTTCTATTCTCTGATTGTTTCGCCGTCCATCATTGTTAACGGCTCTATGTTTGCAGTATAACCAAAGGGAATTAGACCGCCTTTACGTGGCTGTTAGAATGAAATTTCACCGGAATCGCAAATTTTCTCAGCCGTCCAGCAGAAAAAAACA
>CACZFT010000009.1 GCA_902780535.1 uncultured Selenomonas sp.
GCGCATGTCGAGCTTCGGATGGGCGCAGACGTAATCGTAGAACTGCTTCGTGAAGCGGTAGCGCTCGATGTAGAGCTGGCGCTCCCAGTTCTGCTTCTTATCGGGGATGTCGCTCAGATCGACTTTGCCGAGCAGGTACTGGCGCTTGATGATGTCGTCGAACGAGACGCCCTGCGGCGCGCTCTTCAAGATGTCGTGCATGATCATGAAGATCGTCGTGCGGCCCATGCCGGCATAGCAGTGATAGTGGAGCCAGGCATCTTTCGGGAGCTGCTTGTAGAAGTCGAGGAACTGGTCCACCTGCGCATCCGCCGGACGGAAATGATCCTCGATTGCGATGCGGAAGTAGTTCGCGCCGTGCTTCTTGACCATCTGCTCTTCGGTGCTGGCTTTCTTCGAGATGACGTAGGTCGGCTCGCCGACCTCGTTGCTGCTGTCATCGAACGTGTAAACCTCTATGGGCTTCTTCATCATCGCGTCATTGAGCTGATCCGTCTCGCGGTGCTTCGCCGTTGCGGGATCCCAGCCGTCGTTGCCCCAATCCTTGTAGGCATACCAGCTGACCGCCATGCCATCAAGATAGCCGTGCGATTCGAGGCGCAAGTCGATGTCGTAGAACTTGTCCGGCGTCGTTGGAATGGTCGCGAGAATTTTCTCAAGCTCCTTTTCCGAGAAGCAGCTGCTCGCGGAGACATTCTCATCCCTCAGACCTTTTTCCGTCGGCATCACGCCATCGCGCGTCATGCCTGTGAACGCATCTTTGCAGGTACGAAAGTTGCGCGGCAGCTGGTCTTTGTCATAGCGGTCCACTTTGAGCGCAAGATCCGGTGCCTTGAATTCCCTGGCGGTCTTCGCCTGATTGCCAGCTGGCTGCTCGCTCGCGAGGGCGACCGTCCCCGTCTGCACGGAAATCGCCACCGCCAGTGCGAGAGACGCGAGTGCTGATTTTTTCATGAGTCTCCTCCTCATCCTTCTTCAGATCCTTCAAAAATCATATCCCTGCTGGTCGCACCACTGGCTCCATGTGATGTCGAGCGATGAATGCGCTTTGGCGTAATCGTAGAAATGCTGCGTGAATGCGGCGCGTTTCGGATAGTTCACTTTCTTGTACGGATCCGTCGTCGTGGCCGCCGACTGACGGACATCCTGGCCACCAAGGAGGACTTGGCGCGTCATGATCTCGTCATAGGAAAGTTTCGTTGCATTGTGAATCATGTCCACCATGCTGAGCGCGATCGTCGTGCGGCCGACGCCTGCCTCGCAGTGGAAATGCAGCCAGGTGCCTTTGGGCAGGGCCTTGTAGAACGCGACGAACTGATCAATATTCGCGCGCGTCGGCGCCGAATAATCCATGATCGGGATGCGGTAATACTTCGCGCCCTGCGACTCGACGAGCTCCTTCTCCGTCATGACGGAATCGACCCGGATCGGAGCGACGAACGAATTGCTCTTGTCTTTCGCCTGCATCGCGACCTCGACCGTTCCCGCCTCCTGCGCAGCCTTGAGGAGCGCTTCCTCGCGCGCCATGACCTGCGGCGCGGAAAGGCCTTGATTGAATGTCTTGTAGCGGCTGTACCAGCTGACTGCGTGGTCATTGATATAGCCGTGGGACTCATCGCGCAGATCGACGACGATGATCTTCTGCTTCTCTGCCGGGATCTGCTTCAAGAGCGATTGGAACTCGTTCTTCGAGAACACGCTGCTGCCCGAATCGTTCAGGCCTTCAAGGCCTTCGCGCGTCGGATAGACATCGCCGTGCACGCGCTTGAAATCGCTCTGATTCGTGCGGAAATTCTCCGGCATCGACGCGACATTCGCCGGCCGGTCGAATTTCAAGACCTGCACGCCCTCATCCGGCTCCGCCGCGAACGCCATGCTGCAAGCGAGCATGAGCGCGGATAGCAGGACGCCGGCGCGCGCCTTGATCGATGGATGTTGGAACATTTTGGTTGCTTCCTTTCCTTTGGATTGGTTTATCTGACAAAATTCATTATAGAGGAAACTGCCGCGCAATTCCTCCAAATTCTGGTAGGAACAAACGAAAACCTTTGTTTCTTTGTCATTTTTGCCAATAAAAGAACCAGCCAGTCCTTGGAATATCCAAAGACTGGCTGGCAATCAGTTCTTTTTTGGGGGGTAAGTCAGATCGAGGAAAAAGAGGAACGGGGGATGTCAGTATTTGCGCGCGGCGTCGTAATGCGGCTTCATGAGGTTCTCATAGCAGTCATGGACTTTCTGGCTCTTCGAGACCTGCGCAACGCCGACGCGCCACCAGTCGCCATAGCCGTGGACCATCGTCTTCGGCAGGACTTTGCAGTCGATGAGCGTGGAGACGGTCTGTTTCTTCGCGTCTTCGAGCGCTGCTTTGAGCTCTTCCGCATTGTGCACCGTGTAGGCGACACAGCCGTAGGAACGGGCGTTCATCGCAAAGTCGATGGGGACGAAGCCGCCATCGAGCTGACCGGTCTTCTCGTTGCGGAAACGGAACTCCGTGCCATAGCTACCCTGGCCGTGACCGATCTCGAGGTTGTTGATGCAGCCGTTCATCATGTTGTCGAAGAGGATGACATTGATCTTCTTGTGTTCGGCAATAGACTGAGGAAGTTCGGAATGCAGCATCATGTAGGCAGCATCGCCGACGAGCGCGTAGACTTCGCGCTCCGGCTCTGCCATCTTGACGCCGAGGGCTGCATTGACTTCATAGCCCATGCAGGAGAAGCCGTACTCGACATGGTAGCCGCCGACAGACTTCGTGCGCCAGACGCGCTGGAGATCACCTGGAAGGCTGCCCGATGCACCAACGATGATGGCGTTCTTGTCGATGGTCTCGTTCAGCACACCGAGGACGCGCGTCTGCGGCATGGAGGATTTCGTGACTTCGATGAATTCCTTGCTGACTTTCTTGAAGTCGAGGTCATCGTTGACTTCCGGGACGAAGTCATCGCCCGTGTACTCGATGTGGAAGACGCGATCGGCTTCTGCATCATAGCGCTTCTTGTAGTCCGCGACCGCCGCCTGATACTCTTTGCTCGTCTGGTAGCCGGTCTTGGAAAGCTCGGCATCGAGTGCTTCGAGGGCGGCTTTCGCGTCTGCGACGACCTGGAGGCCGTCCATCTTGTACGCATGGAAGCGGGACACATTGATGTTCAGGTACTCAACCTCGGGGTTCTGGCAGATCCACTTCGAGGACGTTGTAAAGTCCGTATAGCGCGTGCCGATGCCGATGACGAGGTCGGCTTCCGCTGCGAGGAGGTTCGCGCCGAGGCCGCCCGTCTCGCCGAGGCCGCCGAGATTCAGCGGATGCTCCCAAGTGATGCAGCCTTTGCCTGCCTGCGTCTCGCCGAAAGCAATGTGATATTTCTCCGCAAACTTCCGGAATGTCTCGTCCGCTTCGGAATATTTCACGCCGCCGCCGAAGATCATGAGCGGCTTTTTCTTGCGCTGGATCAGCGCCGCTGCTTCCTTGATGGCGCGCGCCGAAGGGTGGACACGTTTCTGGAAGAAGTACTCCGGATAATCCCAGGCCTCGCCCTCAACATCCTGCGGCAGTGCGATGCAGACCGCACCGGTATCTGCCGGGTCAGAGAGAACGCGCATCGCATTGATGCAGGCCGTCATGAGAATCTCCGGGCGTGTCACGCGATCCCAGTATTTGCAGACAGCGCGGAACGCATCGTTCGTCGTGACCGTAAGGCTCGTCGGCTGCTCCATCTGCTGGAGCACCGGATCCGGCTGGCGGTCGGCGTAGGTGTCGCCAGGCAGGAACAGGACCGGGATGCAGTTCGCGGTTGCCGTGGCCGCCGCCGTGACCATGTTCGCAGCGCCCGGGCCGACAGACGACGTGCAGGCGTACATCTGCTTGCGACGCTTCTGCTTCGCATAGCCGATGGCGGCATGAGCCATGCCCTGCTCGTTGCGGCCCATGTGGACGGTGAGGTGGCCGGCGTCTTCTTCGAGCGCCTGGCCGAGGCCGACGACGTTGCCGTGGCCGAAGATGCCGAAGATGCCATCGAACATCGGATACTCTTCGCCATCAAACTCGATGTACTGATTGTTGAGGAACTTGACGAGCGCCTGTGCGACCGTCAAGCGGATCGTATTTGCCATTTGATGTTGCCTCCTGAAACGCAGCACTTCCTGCGGTCAATCGTCGTAATGGGGTGCCCAGATCTTTGCGTTCGGATCGAGGAGCCAGGTGTGTTCGGGGAGATCCGTGCGCGTCTTCTTCCACGGGTTGCCATCGAGGTGGCGGATCATCCAGCTGTACCACATCGCATAGCCCGGCGCCGTGACCTGAGGATGCATGAGGTCTGCCGAGATCTCCGACCAGCTGTTATGCGTGATCTTGAAGGCGTTGTCACCGATGAAGGCAGCACCGAAGCCCTGCGGCTTGTCGAATTTGTAGGTGTAGACTTCCGGCTGCGGATGATGATGCGGGATGTAGCCCGACCAGCGGCCCGGCGTGTTGATGACTTCGCCGTTGACCATGTTCGAGTACGGCGCATTGTCGTAGTCGAAAATCGTGCGGACCGTGCGCTCGGCGCTGGCACTCCAGAGGCCGTGGCCGAAGATGTCGCACTGGATGTCTTCGGGACGATAGAAGACCGGAGCGAAGTCGCGATCGTTCATCGTCTTCTGCACGAGGACTTCCGACGGCTCGAGCGCACGGATGTCGACATGCGTGCCGCACGGGACGTGCAGACACGTCGGATTCTCGTCAAAGAGGGAATGGCGTTCCATGACACGCGTCGCGCCGCCCCATTCGATCTCCACCCTGCCCGTCAGGATGACGAATGCCGTCTCCTGGAAGCGGTCTTCAAACGAGACGTGCTCGCTCTTGTCCATGACCTGATAGCCGATGTCCATCATCATGTCGCTTTCGCGCGTCGTCATGGCATTATAACCATGTTTCAGTTCCGTTCCCAGACGTCCGAATCTCATAATGCTGCCTCCCACTCAAGTTCCGAAATGACCTTTTCAGATGCATGTTCTTTCATAAAAGCATCAATCTGCTCGACGGTCTGCATCGCTTCCGAGCAGCTGTGGCTTGCAACGACCATCGCGGCATGTGCCGTGCCGTGCTGGAGCGCCTGCGGCACCGTCCAGCCGGCAAGCAGGCCGTAGACGAATGCACTGCCATACGCATCGCCACCGCCGAAGGATTTCAGCAGATGGATGTGATACGACTCCACCTTGTACGCCTGCTTGTCGGACGTATAGGCAATCGAGCCCTTCTTGCCGTGCTTGATGATGACGATCTTCGTGCCCTGCGCGATGTACTTCTCGGCGAGCACGTGATCCGCCGGCAATGCCGCATCCTCTGCGAGTCCCTCCGTGAGATTGACTTCGTCGCGGGAGCCGATGATGACATCCGCCATCGAAGCGACGATGGAGCAGTAGACCGCGATGTCAATCTTCGCGCGCCAGCTGTACGGGCGATAGTCGAGATCGAAGATGATGCGCGTATCGTGCTTCTTCGCGTACTGCGCGGCGAGCAGGCAGGCCTCGCGTGACGGGCTCTTCGAGAGTGCCGTGCCGGAGATGATCAGGATCTTCGCCTTCGCGATATAGTCCTCGCTGACATCCTCGGGGCGGATCTCGAGATCCGCCACACGGTCGCGGTACATGAGGATGCTGCTCTCCGTCGGGCTCTTCATCTCCGTGAACGTCAGGCCCATGCGCTCGCCGTGCTGTGCGCGCGTCATCTGGGACGTGTCGATGCCGCGATCCTTGAAATAGTTGAGGACGAAGTCACCGAACTGGTCATCCGACACGCAGCCGATGAAGCCGACCTTCTTGCCAAGCTTGTTGATGCCGACAGCCATGTTGCCCGGCGAACCGCCGAGATACATGGAGAATGTCTTGACCTTGTCGAGCGTGCGATTCATCTCGTTCGGATTGAAATCAAGCGTCACGCGTCCGATCAGGACGACGTCCATCGGCTTGTCCTTGCCAAATGTTATGAGTGCCATTTTTCCGTTTTCCTCCTATTGATAGACAGGCATGTCGATGTCAGAGTCTTGCTTTTCCTTCCATGCCGAAGATCTTCATGTGGCGTTCGACATTCGCGCGCGTGCCGCGTACGATCGCGTCGCTCACGTCAAAATACTTGAGTCCGTCGCCTTTTTCCGCAACGGTCTTCGCCGCTTCGCGCGCCGAGGCATCATAAGATGCCGTGGCGATATTGATCTTCTGGATACCGTTCCGGAGGCAGTTCTTAAAGTCTTCTTCCGTCAGCCCCGTGCCGCCATGAAGAACGAGCGGGGTCTCGAGCGCGGCATGGATCTCCTTCAGGCGGTCGATGCGCAGGTGCGGCTTCTTCTTGTAGTTCCCGTGCGCCGTGCCAATGGCGACGGCAAGCGCATCCACGCCGGTCTCTTCCGCGAGGCGCTTCGCTTCCGCGACATCCGTGACGGCGATGTCCGCTTCCGCCATGTCGCCCTCCGCGCCGCCGATGCTGCCGATTTCCGCTTCGACGTCCGCCCCATAGCGTTTCGCGAGCTTCACGACATCCTGTGTACGGCGGATGTTTTCCTCGAGCGGGTAACGCGAGCCGTCAAACATGACGGAGGTAAAGCCGCAATCGAGCGCAAGCTGGATGGTTTCCATCGTATTGCCGTGGTCGAGGTGAACGGCCACCGGCATGCTGCACTTCTTCGCTGCCGCCACCATGACAGGAGCGAGGAGGTCGAGGGGCGAATAACGCAGGCGTCCCTCCGCAATCTGAAGAATCATCGGCGCCTGGAGTTCTTCTGCTGCCTGGATCGCCCCCCAGGCCATCTCCATGTCGGAGACGTTGAACGCTCCGATTGCATATGTGTCATCCGGCTGTGCAAGCAGCTCGGACAATCTGACGAGTGCCATTCCTGGATTCCTCCCTGCTGCTCAGAAAAGCTTCTTGTAAATCTCGATGATCTGTTCCTTCGTCGGGATGCGCATCGTGTTCTGCGGGCTGCCGCTCTCGAGTGCATCGGAAGCCATCTTGTCGAGCTGTGCAAAGAAATCTTCTTTCTTCACGCCGAGATCCTGGAGCTTCGGGATGCCGACTTCCGCGCAGAAGCGCGTAACTTCCTTTACGAAGGCCTCGGCCGCCGCATGATCCGGCATCCCGGCATCGGCGACGCCCATCGTACGGGCGATCGTTGCGAAGCGGTCCGTGTTCTCCTCGATGGCGAACTCCATGCAGGCCGGCAGCAAAACGGCGTTCGAAACACCGTGCGCGATATGGAAGAGCGCGCCAATCGGACGGCTCATGCCATGAACGATCGTGACGGAAGCATTATTGAAGGCGATGCCAGCTTCGAGTGCTGCAATTGACATCGCGAGGCGAGCCTCGACGTTCTTGCCATCTTTATAGCAAATCGGCAGGTTCTTGTGAATCTTCTTGATGGCGGAAAGCGCGAACGTATCCGTCAGCGGCTGCGCCTTGCGGGACGTGTAAGCCTCGACGGCGTGACAAAGCGCATCGATGCCCGTCGCCGACGTGACTTTCGGCGGCGCCGTCATCGTGAACGTCGGGTCGACAACGGCGAGCTTCGGGATGATCGACGGGCCGCCAAGGAGCATCTTGACATTGTTCTCCGTATCGGCGATGATCGTGTTCTTCGTGACCTCAGAGCCCGTGCCAGCCGTCGTCGGGATTGCGACGAGATAAGGAACCTTCATGTCGATCGTCTTGTGCATGAAGCTGTTGATCTTCGTTCCCTCCGGCTGTGTCGAAAGGAAGGCGATCGCCTTCGCCGTGTCCATCGGGCTGCCACCGCCGAGCGCGACGACGAAGTCGCACTTCTCCGCACGGTAGATCTTGAGGCCGGCATCGACAATCTTGTCCGTCGGCTCGGAATTCGCGCCATCATAGACGACGTACGGGATGTCCGCCTTCTTCAGCGCATTCTCGACCTTCGCGGCATTGCCGAACTTCACCATAAACGCATCCGTGACGATGAGCGCTTTCGTGCCCTTGCCCTGGATGTGCTCTCCGAGCTCGTCGATGACGCCCGTCCCCGACAGGATTTTCTCCGGAACCATGAATGTGTAACCCATGATGCATTCTCCTTTTTGTTGCTTGCGCGAGTTTATTTTGATTATGTTTTGCTCACTTCATGGTTCTAATTTAATACTTCTCGGGCGTGTTGTCAATATCTTTTTGCAAAAATATCAAAAAGCACTCATGTCTCTCCTGCATTTTTTGGTATTTTATGGAGTTGTATATTCAAAAAGTAATCATTTCTTGCAAAAAGGGCTTGTATCTTTCCCCATTTCCTCTTATAATGCAGGTATATCCATATGATTTCCAACGTCATCAGGAAGCAGCGGCCTGCTTCCTGCCAAGCAGGTGGTTCCTATGAAGATCAATCGCATCCAGCAAATCCGCAAGCTGCTCCTCGAGGAGCACACGCTTTCCATCAAAGACCTCTGCCGCCGCTTCGATGTATCCAAGAACACGATCCGCCGTGACATCAGCGAGCTCGAGCAGCAGGGCCTCATCCACAAAGTCTACGGCGGCATCGTCCTGAACGCAGACGCGCTCGATCCCTCTGCGCCAGAGCCGTTCGACAGCCGTGCGGCCAAAAACGAGAATGCCAAGAAAATCGTCGCCCGTCTGGCTGCCTCCGAAGTCCGGGAGGATGACGTCATCTACATCGACTCTGGCACGACGACGATGCACATGATCCCCTTCCTCGCAGGGAAAGGGCGCATCACCATCATCACATCGAGCCTCAACGTCATCAACATGGCGCTCGACTATCCATCACTCGACGTGCTCACGACAAGCGGCGCGCTCTACGTGCCGTCGAAAGCCTTTGTCGGATCAAGCGTCATCCGCTGCCTCCAGGATTTCAACATCTCGAAGATCTTCCTCGCATCGACGGGCATCTCCATCGAGCACGGCGCAACAAACGCCTCGCCGCTCGAATGCGAGATCAAGCGCTACCTCACGGGACTCCCGTCGAAAAAATACCTGCTCGTCGATCATTCAAAGATCGACGTCGCCTCGCTCATGAGCTACGCGAGCCTCGCCGCGATGGACTGCCTCGTCCTCGACAAGCTGCCGCCCGAACGCTATCAGGCCTACTGCACGACAAACAACGTGCGGCTGCTCACGCCGGAAACCAGCGGAAGCAGCCGCACGGAGAGCCTGTAAAGTTTTTTCGGGGTGCCAGGTGCATTCAGGTCGTCCAGCGCCGCCGGTACTCGCACGGCGTCATGCCGAGCGCGCGGCGGAAGACGTTCTGGAAATAATTTGAATTGTTGTAGCCGACCTGCGCAGCAATGTCCGTTATGCTCATCTTCGTATTGATCAGGAGATTCTGTGCCTCGCCGATGCGCCGCAAGGCGACATACTGCATCGGCGACAGGCCGTTCTCCTTATGAAACAAGTGTGATGCATGCGACGCGCTCGTGTGGAGCGCCGCCGCGACATCCGCCAGATGCAGATTCTTCATATAGTTTCGATCAAGATACCGCCGAATTTCTCTGCCGAGCGCGCTTTCCCGCGTCTCGGCTTTTTCTCGTTGCGCAGAAATGATCTCGCATGTCCGCACGATGATGGCACGCACCAGCGCCTCCGCGGCTTCCACACGGCCAGCATAGCCCTCACGCACGGTCAGTCGAAAGAGGTCGAGCATCTCTTTGTAATCATCGCGCAGCTGAAGCAACGGCATCGCATCCGCTGGCAGGATGCAGTTTGGCGGCATCTTGGCGAGCTCGAGGCCCGAAATGCCGAGGCAGTAGCTCGCCATCCCGCTCGCGCAACCGCCCATTTCCTCATGGACAGTGCCAGCATTCAGCACGATGAGCGTCCCCTCGCCCGCCGCATACCGCACGCCCCCGACACGATAGATGCCGTACCCGCGGTAAACGAGCAGGAGCTCTGCGATATGGGAATGCGCATGGAGATTGCGCGTCATCGCGGATGCGGCTGAATCGACGTCGCAGACATACTCGAGACGCGGCAGCCGCCCAGAGCGGAACAGCGACGGCGCGCGATGGTCCAGAAAACATTGCAGCATAACAGGCTCCTTTGAAATCAGAAGGGAACGATTTCATTATAAGGAACGCGATGAAAAAAATCAACTGCCGCCGACCATGCCGGGTGCACGACAACCACAGAGAAGGCGCACCGCCAAAACGGGCGATGCGCCTTCCGCTGCACAGAGTGCTGGATGTTCCGATATTTCGATGCTCATTCTTTCCCCTGGCGCTTGCGGACATAGTCCAGGATGAGGTCCGCCGTCGCTTCGAGCGACAGCTTGCTCGTATTGATCATGAGGTCGTAATTGACCGGCGCTCCCCAAGTCTGGCCCGTGTAGTACGCATAGTACTGCTCGCGCTGGCGATCGACGGCATCCATGTCTTTGAGCGAGATGTCGCCGTACTGGTCGGAGCGGGCACGCGCCGCGCGGAACGCATCGTTCGCATAGATGAAGACAGAATATGTTTTCGGACGGTCACGCAAGATGTAGTCCGCACAGCGGCCGAGGAAAACGGCACCGCCTTCTTTGGCGATTCCGAGGATGACCTTCGCCTGCTCGATGTACATGCGGTTGTGCGCCGGGACGCGCTCGTAGGCGTAGTCGCCAATGTTTCCCGTGCAGTTCTCTGGTGCATTATAGGAGCGCTCGAGCACCTCGTCGAAGTCCACGTCCCCGCCGAGGTTCTCGGCAGCCATTGCGACGACCTTGCGGTCATAGCGGCGCACGCCCATCTTCCTCGCGAGGATCTCGGCCACCTGGCGGCCGCCGCTGCCGTACTGGCGCGTGATGGTGACGACAGTGCTCGGATCGATGTTCAGTTCATTTGCCATTAGAGTTCACCTTTCGCTTCGCGCTCGATGAGGTCGCGCATAATCTGCGGATACACTTTGTCGAGCTTGTAGATGTAAAGGACGAAGAGCAGCACGGCCCACACGCAGATCGGGCCGAACATGTAGATGTCGGTGATCATCTGGATGACGGCAGCCGACTGCGTGACCGCCCCGGCATTCGAAGCAACATAGCCGACCATCGAGAGGAGTCCCGTGATAATGGCACTCGTGAGGCCGGAACCGACCTTCGTGCCGACAGAGCCGCCGGAGAAGATGAGGCCTTCCTGGCGGACGTGCGTCTTCCACTGGCCGAACTCTACGGCGTCACCAAGGAAGCCGAAGATGACGGACTGGACGGGAGCGAAGCCGATGCCGCGGATGACGCAGCTGAAAACGACCCAGTTGAAATCCGTCGGGTTCAGGAGGAAGATCGCATGGCCGATGAAGCAGATCGCGACACCTGCAAGGCTCATGTTGCGCTTGCCGAATTTTTGGAGGAGGCGCGGGCTGAAGACGGCCATCACGAAGATCGTGACGATCGTCTCGAGGAGATACAGGCCGCTGTAGAGCGAATCATCCTGGAAAATGTACTTGCAGTAATACGGAAGGATCGTTCCTGTGATCGTGAAGATGACGTTCTGCATCATCCAGATCGTCATGCCGATCCAGAAGTACTTGTTGACCGCGAGGCACTTGAGCGCCTTGCCGACCGGGATTTTTGCGACCTTCGCGCGCGCTTCGATGACAACCGTCTCTTTGCAACGGGAGAAGCAGAAGAGGAGCAAAAGGAGGCCGACGACCGCCCACATGCTCATGACTTCGACCCAGGCCATCTGGCTGTCACCGAATATCTTGACGAGCGGGAGCGTCGCAGAAACTGAAAGGATACGCCCCCATGGCGAGAGGCACATGCGCGTGATGGAAAGCATGTCACGCTCTTTCGAGGAGCGCGTCATCATCGCGGAGAGCGAGCCGTACGGCAGGTTCAGCGCCGTGTAGCAGAACGTCGTGCAGAAGTTGTATGTCACGAAGAGGTACGCGAACTGCATGGCGGTCGAGCCTTGCGGCACCGTGTAGATGAGGACGATAGAGATGGCGAACGGAACGCTCATCCACAGAATCCAAGGACGCGATTTGCCCCATTTGGAATTCGTGCGCTCGACGACGAAGCCCATGATGACGTCAGAAAACCCGTCAAAGCAGCGTGAGAGCAGCATGACCATGCCAACAAGGGCCGGATCAATACCTGCATAGTCCGTGTAGAAGAACGTCAGGATGCCCATAGCACCCCATACGACATTCTGCGCCGTATCGCCCAAGCCGTAGGCGATGCGGGTGATCCATGGCAATTTCGCCGTGGCAGCAGATGGATTGCTCATAATGAATATTCCCCCTGATATGAAATTGTATCGTGTGATTCATTCCCTATAGTAACTTCATATCCGCCAGGATATTCCCGAAAAACGGCATTCCCCTTCCATTTTCGGGCGCAAGAAGGACGGCAGCCGCACATGCGATTCCCCCGCTGTCAACTACCGTCCCTAGCTCCTGACATCCTGATTCTATATATTTTTCAGGTCAGATGTGCGCTTTCTCGCGGATGTACGCACGCGCCTTCTTCGCATACTCGAACGGATTGGCCTTCGCCGGATCCTGCTCGGCTTCAACGAGCATCCAGCCTTCATAGTCGCTCTTCATCACGATGTCGAAGATCGGACCGAAGTCGATGTCGCCATCGCCCGGGACCGTGAACATGCCGGCGCGGACGCCATCGAGGAAGCTCATGTTCTCTGCCTTGACCTTGTTGCGCATCTCCATGCGGATGTCCTTCAGATGGATATGGCGGATGCGCGGGAGATACTTCTTGAGGATTGCAACTGGATCTTCGCCCGAGCAGACGAGATGGCCCGTGTCAAAGAGAAGGGAGACATACTCGGGGTTCGTCTGCTCCATGAGGCGGTCGATCTCGGCCGTCGTCTGGACGCACGTGCCCATGTGATGATGGTACGTCATCGTCAGACCGTAGTCTTCCTTCGCGACTTTGCCGAGCTTGTCGAGGCCTTCCGTCAGCGTCTTCCACTGCTCTTCCGTATTAACCGGCTTGCCGGCGAAGACCGGCACATCGAGCTTGCCCTGCACGCTCGTGCCCTGCTCCGCCACGTTGCAGAATTTCGCGCCCATCGCCTGCAGGAATGCACAGTGTGCACGGAAATCCTTCTCAACCTGCTCATACGGCTGCGTGAGCAGATAGGAGCTGAACCACGCACTCGCAATCTGCAGTCCGCGGAGATCGAGCGCCTTTTTGAGGACTTGCGGATCCTTCGGATATTTGTTGCCGACTTCGCAACCTTCGTAACCTGCAAGCGCCATCTCGCTGACGCACTGTTCAAACGTGTTCTCTTTGCCGAGATCCGGCATATCATCGTTCGTCCATGCGATTGGAGCGATGCCGAGTTTGATCTTTGCCATAGGATGTTCCTCCTCGTGATTTCTTTATGTGTTTGTGCGTGCGTCCTGAAAATCAGAGGCCGTACTCTGCGCGGATTTCCGCGACCTTGACGGGACGGTGCTCTTCGACGGACTTCTTCGCAGCAAGGCCGATGAGGACCGGCTGCAGGCCGTCGTTCGCGTTGACCGGCGTCTCTTTGTCATTGACGATGGCTTCGACAAACTCATTGACCTCGCTGGCATATGCCATCATGTAGCGCTCAAGGAAGAAGAACATCGGCTTCTCGGCGATGACGCCGTCCTTGCAGCTGTAGACCGCATTGGAATCAGAATCATTTGAAATTGCGACGCAGCCCTTCGTGCCGAAGACTTCAGCGCGCTGATCGTAACCGTAGCAAGCTGCGCGGCAGTTGTCGATGACGGCCGTAGCGCCGTTCGCGAGTTTCATCGTAATGACCGCCGTGTCAATGTCGCCAGCCTTGCCAATCTCAGGATCCACCGTAACGGAACCCTCTGCATAGACCTCTTCGACTTCCGAGCCGGAGAGATAGCGGACCATGTCGAAATCATGGATCGTCATGTCGAGGAAGATGCCGCCCGAAACCTTCACGTAATCGATGGAAGGCGGCTCCGGATCACGGGACGTGATCTTGATGATCTGCTGCTTGCCAACCTTACCGGCCTTCACAGCCTCGTGAATGGCACGGAAGTTATGGTCGAAGCGGCGGTTGAAACCGACCTGGTATTTCTTGCCCGTCTCTTTGACAACTTCGAGGACTTCCTTGATCTTGTTGACATCATGGTCGATCGGCTTCTCGCAGAAGACGTGCTTGCCAGCTTTCAGAGCCTCGATGGACAACGGGGAGTGCTGATCCGTCGATGCGCAGATGAGGACGGCTGTGATTTCCGGATCATTCAAGATCTCATGGTAGTCTTTCGTCGTTTTCTCGACGCCGAGGGACTTCGCCCAGGCTTCCGTCTTTTCGTTCATGAACGGATCCGCGATCGTCTTGACCGTAGCGTTTTTGACGAACTTCGAGATGCTTTCTCCATGCACATGGCCGATACGGCCTGCTCCGATGATACCGACTTTGATCATTTCAAAGTTCCACCTTTCTCAACGACCCCATTCTTCGGGGTTTCTTTGTTCACTTGATGTATATATTATAGAGCTATTTTGGAACATATTCCTATAAAATAGTGGCATCTTTGTTTTTCTGCATGTCCATGTTTTCGAAATTTTTCATTCTTTTTTCGCGTCGGACTATAAAATCTTGCACTCTGTATTCTTATTTCATCAGAATCTGCGCGATTTGCAACGAATTTTTTGCACAACAAGGCAAAACAGGCGCTGCACTGATTCATGCAACGCCTGTTCGAAGGAAAGACTTTGTGCTAAAATAAAGCAAGCGCCCCGTCATGCGGGAACATGACGAGGCGCCAAAACTGAATACAGGAGGTGGTACCATGGACTTGGAAACGAAAACCTTCAAACTCCACGTTTCCAGCAAGTTTGTACTCGCGGTCGCGACTGCGCTCTGCATGCTTGCAGCAATCCGATGGTAGAACCGTCGATTGTACTCAACCGAAGGGCGCTGGTGACACAGCGCTCTTTTGGTATCTCTGTATCTACGCTTATGATACCACGTGATCCTGAAAGAATCAAGATTTTCCGGCCGTTTCATCCTGCCTTCACGACCACCTGCTTCTTGCAGAATGCGATGCCGTAGCGCCAGACGTCTGCGACGCCTGCGGTCTGGAAGTCGGCGAGGTATGCTTTTTCCTCAATCTGCTGGCAGGCGGCTTCTGCGGCGGCAGCGAGTTCTTCTTCTTTGACCGCCTTGAATTCCAGCAGGATTCCCGGCAGATTTTCTTTCTTCGGAAAGAAGGCGAGGTCGAACCGCCCGTAGCCGCTCTCTTTGTTCGACTGGATGCGGTAACGCTTTTCGAGCCAGACCGTCAGGCCGAGCATGAAACCATGGTAAACGCTCTCGGGATGAGCGGCATCATGGCAGCTGACGAAGCTGCGCAGGACGGTCTGCAGATCTTCTTCAAACTCCTCGGTGTCGCCTTCCTGCATCGCTGTCAGGAAATCATAGAGGATGTTCATGTCATCGTAGCTGAGATACTTCATGAGCTCGCGACGGAAAACGGAACGAAGCTCGCGGTTTGGAAGGGCAAGGTCATACCATATGGCATCGTCTTCCTTCGTGCGACCGACGCATTTGAGATAGCCCGTCGTCAGGAGTAGCGCATAGAGATTCGCCCGATGTTCCTCGATGTCCTGATAGATGAAGGAATCTTCGACCTGCGTGCAGATGGTTTTTCCCTCCATGAGGCGCGCAAAATCGCGTGCACGCTTCTGGTCGATGCGTTCGAGCATCGTCTGGAGGATGCTGTTGCCAGACGTGTTGACCCAATAGGCGTCCGCCTCGCAGTTCTCGCTGAAATAATTGTTGACCGACCACGGGTTGTAGATTTCCGTGCCCTGGAAATCATAGCCATCGTACCAGGACGCGAGCTCTTCGAGCTTGTCTTCATGCCCGAGGTCATGCGCGAGCTTTGAGACTTCCGCCTTCGTGTAGCCGCAGGCATCAGCAAAGCCGCCGCGCAGGACCGTCGAAACTTTGAGGTTGTTGAGCCCGCTGAAGATGCTTTCCTTCGCGATGCGCAGCACGCCCGTAAGGATGGCGAAGTCGAGCGCAGGATTCGATTTCAGCGCCGAGGCGAAGAAACCGCGATAGAAGTCGATGGCATCTTTGTAGTATCCATGCGACCACGCCGACTGGAGCGGCGCGTCGTACTCGTCAATCAGCAGCACGGCGTTCCGCCCGTAATGGTCGCGGAGCATCTCGCACAGGAGCGGCAGGGCGCGACGCATGAGTCCGAGGTCGCCTTCCCGATTCCAGAGCCGTTCAAAATCCTTCTTATCTTTCGATGAAACCTTGTCGCTCTCCAGAAGATAACGGAGCGGCCGGCAGGCGCTCTGCAAACCGAACGCAATGAATTCCTGCATCGATTCCCAGGTATTCGAATCCCAATCGCGGAGCGTCATGAACACAACGGGCCGCGTGCCCTGCTCTGCCATGGCGACAGGGTCGTCCATGACTTTGAGCCCTTCGAAGAGCTTCCGATGTTCCTCAGCATCCTCGATGTCGAGGAACTGCTGCGTCATGGAAAGGAGCAGCGTCTTGCCGAAGCGGCGCGGCCGCGTGATGAGCGTCACGTCCGCGTGGCCACGGAAAAAATCGCTGAGGAACGTCGTCTTATCTACAAAATAATAATTTGCGCGGAGCTTTGCAAAATACTCCGTGCCGATCGGCAGAACCGTCTTCATTGCAATCTCCCTCCTGCACAAAAAACTCGTGCTGTCTATCTATGGATAGTATAGCACGAGTTTCCTTGTTTTGTCGCAGCTTGTTTTTCGTACGGTTTTCAGTACGCCGGCACGCCGCCGACGATGGTATGGAGGATCTCGACCTGCCGGTCGAAGATCGTGATGTCGGCGCGCTTGCCGGGGGCGAGGCTGCCGCGCTCGGCGTAGAGGCCGAGGTCTTTGGCCGGCGTTTTCGTGACGGTCTCGATGACCTGCTCGATAGGAGCGCCGGTATTTGCCTGGAAGCGCTGGATGCAGTGATTGAGCGTCGCGATGCTCGCGGCGATGGTGCCGTCGGCGAGCAGGGCGCGTTCGCCCCGGACGGTGACTTCGTGGCCGCCGAATTCATACGTGCCGTCGCCGAGGCCGCAGGCGCGCATGGAGTCGGTGACGAGGATGAGCCCCGCCGGCCCTTTCAGCCGCCAGACGAGGCGCTGGACGGCCGGGGCGATGTGAATGTTGTCGCAGATGAGCTCGACGCGGGCATCCGTATCGAGTGCCGCGCCGACCGTGCCGGGACGGCGATGATGGAGGCCCGTCATCGCATTGAAGAGATGCGTGAAATGATGGACGCCATGCGAGCGCACGGCAGCGGCTGCCATTTCATACGTCGCGGCCGTATGACCGATGGAGACGGTGATGCCCGCCTTCTCGCACTGCTCGATAAAGCTCCAGTCGTGCTCCTCCGGCGTTGTTTCCGTCGGGTGCGGCTTCGTCGTATCAGAGAGCGGCAGTTCCTCCGGTGCGAGCGTCACGAGACGCACGACGTCAGCAAACGGCGCGAGCTTGGGAAAGTCGGCAGGGAGGATGTTCGTTTCCTCCTGCGAGCCCTTCTCGGCCGGACTGATGAACGGCCCCTCCATATGCGCGCCGAGGATGTCGGCGCCGCGCCCGTGCTGCTGCATGGCCGCGCGGACGCGCGCGAGCGCTCCCGCGATCTGCTCCCACGGGCAGGTCATGGTCGTCGGCAGAAAGCCGGTCACGCCCATCGCGGCCTGCTCCTCCCGCAGGATGTCGAACGTATCGCCTTCATGATCCATGGTGTCGGCACCGCCGCAGCCATGGATATGAACGTTCAGAAATCCCGGGGAGACATAGGCACCGTCCGCATCGATGACATCGTCCATCGGGAGATTCCCATACTTCTTGTTGTATGTTTCAGGATCCACGATGGCCTGGATGCCGGTTTCATCATAGACGAGCGCTTTGCCATCTGCGATGACGAAATCGTCGTTTTCATCCGGCAGGATCAGCCTGCCCTGTACGATTGCCTTCACTTCGAAAAACCTCTCTCGTCACGGCTGGAATCGTCTTACTTCTTCTGCAAGGCTTCTTCGAGCTCGTTGTTGATGATCGTGACCTGCGGGCCGTAGATGACCTGCACGCCCGTGCCGCTCTGGAGGACGCCGCGCGAGCCGCTTTCCTTGAGCAGGCGCTCGCTGACCTTCTTGCCGTCCTTGACGGTGACGCGCAGGCGCGTCGCGCAGCAGTCGACTTCGACGATGTTCTCGCGGCCGCCGAGGCCATCGATGATGAGCTGCGTGCGCAGTGCATCGCCGCTGCCCTGCGGCATGGCCGCCGCCACCGGTTCGTCGTCCGTCTCATCTTCGCGTCCCGGCGTCTTGAGGTTGAACTTTGTGATGAGGAAGCGGAACGAGAAGTAGTAGAGGAAGAACCACGGGATGCCGATCATCGGCACGTAGATCCAGTTCGTCTTGTCGACGCCCTGCAGGATGCCGAAGAGGATGAAGTCGATGCAGCCGCCCGAGAACGTCTGGCCGATCGTGATGGAGAAGATGTGCGCGAGCATGAATGCGCAGCCATCAAAGAAGGCATGGAGCACGTAGAGCGCCGGCGCCACGAAGAGGAACGAGAACTCGATCGGCTCCGTGATGCCCGTGAGGAACGACGTGAGGCCGGCCGAGAGCAGCAGCGAGCCGATGACTTTCTTGTTCTCCGGTTTCGCCGTGTGGTACATGGCGAGGCAGGCGCCGAGCAGGCCGAACATCATCGTGATGAAGCGGCCGGACATGAAGCGCGACGTGCCGATGTAGAACTTCGTCGTCTCCGGGTCGCCGAGCTGCGCGAAGAAGATGCGCTGCGTGCCCTCGACGAGCTGGCCGTTGATGATTTCCGAGCCGCCGAGCGCCGTCGTCCAGAACGGCAGGTAGAAGATGTGGTGCAGGCCGAACGGGCCGAGCATGCGCAGTACGAAGCCGTAGATCAGCGTGCCGATGTAGCCCGTCGAATCGACGATGGCGCCCATGCCGAAGATGATCTTCTGGAAATGCGGCCAGACGACGAACATGATGCAGCCGAGGAAGATGGCCGAAAACGAGCAGATGATCGGCACGAAGCGCGAGCCGCCGAAGAAGCCGAGGAACTGCGGCAGCTCGGCCTTGTTGTACCGCTTGTGCAAAAGATACGTCATGATGCCGACGACGACACCGCCGAAGACGCCCGTCTCAAGCGTCTGGATGCCAAGCGCCATGCCCTGGCCGACGCCCGCGAGGTTGTCTTTCGCAAGCGTGCCCGTGATCTGCAGCAGTGCGTTGATCGTCGAGTTCATGACGAGGAACGCGAGGACGGCTGCGAGGCCTGCCGTGCCCTTGTCCGTGCGCGCGAGGCCGACCGCGATGCCGACGGCGAAGAGGATGGCGAGGTTCGCGAAGACGATATTGCCCGCGTTCGCCATGATGATGAAGATGTCCTGCAGCCAGCCGATGTCGAGGAACGGGTAGGCCTTGATCGTGTTCGGATTCGAGAACGCGCCGCCGATGCCGAGCAGGATACCTGCGGCCGGCAGGACGGCGATGGGCAGCATGAACGATTTGCCGAAGCGCTGCGCCTTGGCAAAGAACGAACTGTTGCTGCCTGCCTGTGTGAAATCTTTCATGGATTTCCCCTCCTAGCAAGTAGTATGACGAAGATGTGCGTGAAATCTTCAGCCGAGGGCGCGGACGAAGCGCGCCGTGATGAGCTGCGGCCGCGTGATGGCCGAGCCGACGATGGCGCCGAACGCCCCGAGCTCCATCGCGAGATGGAGGTCTTCCGGCGTGTTGATGCGCCCTTCGGCAAAGACGGGGACGGAGGCGTCGTGGACGAGGCGCGCGATCAGGCCGAAATCCGGGCCGTCGTGCTTCTCCGATTCCTCCGTGTAGCCCGCCATCGTCGTCGAGATGGCGTCCGCGCCGAGCTTTTCGGCCGCGATGCCTTCCTCATACGTCGAGATGTCTGCGAGCACGAGCTTGCCGCCCGCATGGACGCGGTCGACGAGATCCTTTGCCTGCTCCCCCTCTGGATGCGGGCGGTCGGTCAGGTCGATCGCGATGACCTCGCACGGCGCGGCGAGCAGCGCATCGACTTCGCGATGCGTCGGCGTGATGTAGATGGGCGAGCCGTCGTACGGCTGCTTGATCAGCCCGAAGATGGGCAGGTCGACGACCCGCCGGATCTCCTCGATGTCCTCGACGCTCTGCGCCCGGATGCCGGCCGCGCCGCCTTCCGCAGCAGCGCGCGCCATGCGCCCCATGATGAACGAACTGTGAAGCGGCTCGTCTGGCAATGCCTGGCACGAGACCGTCAGCTTCCCCTTGAGCTGATTCCAGAATGCGTCCATGGTTTCCTCCTATTCTTCCCCCGTGAGACAGTCCTCGGGGAGTTCGGCGGCCGCTGCACGGTCGGCGATGATCGTCGCGTCCGGATGCAGCTGCAGGATGGAGGCCGGTGCCGCCGGACTCACGCTGCCGCAGACAGCCTTCCGCACGGCCTCGGCCTTTTCCCGGCCGCTCGCGAGCAGCACGACGCGGCGCGCGAGCATGATGGTCTTGATGCCCATGCTGATCGCGTAGCGCGGCACGTCTTCTTCCTCCTCGAAAAAGCGCGCGTTCGCCTGGATCGTCTCGTCGTCGAGCCGCACCTTGTGCGTCCTCGCCTCGAACTTCACATCCGGCTCGTTGAAGCCGATGTGCGCGTTGCGCCCGATGCCGAGCACCTGCAGGTCGATGCCGCCCTTCGACTGGATCAGCTTGTCGTACGCCCTGCAGGCCGCCGGCACGTCCTCTGCGCAGCCATCCGGGATGTGGATGTTCTCCGGCCGCACATTCACCTGGTCGAAGAAATGCCGGTGCATGAAATAATGATAGCTCTGCGGATTTTCCGGCGCCATGCCGATGTACTCGTCGAGGTTGAACGTCGTGACCTGCGAGAAATCGAGGCCGATCGTCTTATGGACGGCCACGAGGTTGTCATACAGGCCTTCAGGCGTGCTGCCCGTCGCGAGGCCGAGCACGCTGGCGGGCTTCAGATAGATCTGCCCGGCGACGATCTTCGTCGCCTCGATGCTCATCTCCTTGTACGAATCTGCGAGGATGATGCGCAAGGCTCCTCCCTCCTTTCCTCCGAGCCCCCTTCCGGGGCACTGTCACTTCGCCGCGCCGCCCTCCATGCGGAGGAATGCCTGCGCGGTCTTCTGCTTCCGCTCGATGGCACGATCGCCAAGCTCCTTCACGACCTGCGTGTAGAGCAGGTCGAGCACGAAGCTCTGTGCCATCTTCACCGCGATGGAACCCGTCTCGAGCAGTGATTCCTTTGCCTCGTAGGCGAGGCAGATGTCGGCGGCCGCCGCCATCTCAGAAGCATCGTCCGACGTCACGACGAGGATCCTGGCGCCGTTCTCGCGCGCCGCGCGGACAGCTGTCAGCACTTCCCGCGATGTCCCGGAATGCGAGACGGCGAGGAAGGCATCCCCCGCCTGCGCGAGCGCCGCCATGATGTACATCTCATGGCTGTTGTCCGTGCCGATGCTGTCGAGCCCGATGCGGTAGAAACGATACGCCGTATCCCGCGCCGTGAAGCCCGAGTTGCCGAGGCCGAGGAAGCGCAGGCGTCGCGCGCCCAGAAGGAGCTTCGCGCACGCTTCGATGCGCCCTTCCGGCAGGTGCGCGAGCGTCCGCTCGAGCGCCGCGATGTTCGTGTCGAGGAGCTTGCGCCCCGTCACGAGCGCGGACTCGCCTCGTTCGATGCTGCGGTGGATGATATAGCGGTTCGACCGCTCTGCCACCTCTTCCGCGAGCGCCATCTTGAACGCCTGCAGGCCGGAAAATCCCATCTTCTTCGCGAAGCGCGTCACCGTCGATTCCGTCGTCTCCGCCGCCTCGGCAATCGCGCGGATGGTCGTGCGCGGCACGTCCTGTGCGTGCTCCCGGACATACGCCAGGAGCCGCCGGTCCGCTTTCGACGGACGGAAGGAAGGATGATCGAGCTGCTCGAGAATCTGCATATCGTCGTCTCCCCCTTTGATTCCTCACGGTTCTCTCACAGTGTAGCACAGAGCATGCAAAAAATGCAAGCCACTTTTATTTTATCCTGTATCCTTGCATACAATTCGAGAATTTTGCAAACCATTGCCGGATTGTATCCACACGAAAAAGCCGCTGCATGGGAAGCATGCAACGGCCGGCCTTTCAAGCGATGGCTGTGATTTATTCTTCTTTTTCCTGCGTGATGACGTACCTGCCGCGGCCAGCAGCCTTGGCCTCGTACATGGCAGCGTCGGCGAGCTGGACGAGGGCGTCGATCGTCGTGGCGTCGACGGGGTAGCGCGCGATGCCGATGCTCGCAGAGATATGGGCATCGACGCCTGCGCCTGAAAGGTGGATGGGGCGCTCGAGCACATCGATGATGTGCTGGCCTTTCTGCGCGACCTCGAGGTCGTTCGCGCCTGGCAGGAACATCAGGAATTCGTCGCCGCCGAGACGGCAGACGAGCTCGATGCGGCCCGCGATGTGCGTGAGGCGGCGGCCGACCTCGATCAGGAGCTCGTCGCCGGCCGCATGGCCGTATGTGTCATTGACGACCTTGAACTTGTCGAGGTCGATGAAGAACAGCGCCGCGACGCGGTTCGTGCCATAGGCGCGCACGAGCACGTCGCGCGCGGTCTCCATGAAGTGGCGGCGGTTCGGCAGGCCCGTGAGGCCGTCATGATACGCCATGTCCTCGATTTTCTCGGCGGCGGCCTGCTGCTTGCGCTGCGCGCTGACGAGCAGGTCGATCATGTGGTTGAGGTTCTTCGCGATGTCGCCGAGCTCGTCGTCCGCATGGTACTCGAAGCGCTGGCTGTAGTCGCCCTGCCCGACGAGGCGCAGAACCTGCCCCGCGCGCAGGAAGCCGCGCGTCATGCGGCGGCTCATGAAGTAGAGCGCGAGCGCCGCAATGAAGACGACGATGACGCCGAGGAGCGCCGTGCGCTGCATGATGCCCGTGACGGGCGCGAGCGCCGCGTCGTAATCGCGCACGAACATCAGGCTCCAGTGCAGGTTGATTTCGGGGATGTCGATGGTCTGGTAGACGCCGATGCATTCTTTGCCGGCATCGTTGATGAAATGACGTCCCGAGCTCGCGCCCTCGAGCGCAGCATCAATCGATGCCGCGTCCTTGGTGTCAGGCGCGGCGATGGCATTGCCGCCGTTATCCAGCAGATAGACGTCGCAGTCCGGGTCGCTGTTGCACGAGCGGATGACCTGCTGGAGATCCGTCGTGCGGATGTCGGCCATGATGAGCCCCATCGCGTTGCCGTTCTCATCATAGAGGCCTTTCGTAATCGTCACGATGGGATTGCCGGTCGAACGCGACGTGTAGACGTTGCTGATGGCGCCGCGCTTCGTCTTTGCAAAGTCGAGGAACCACTGGCGGTCGCCGCGCGGGGCGCACTGCCCCCACGACCGCGCAATCTGCATGCCGTCCATGTCGACGATGGCGAGGAGCTCGTAGTGCGGATGATTCCGCGCCGTCTTCAAAAGAACAAACTGCTGCTCTTCCGTCGAGCTCTCGAACAAATCCGGATAATCGGCCATCATGCCGATGACCTCGTCATCGGAGCGGATGGACCGCTCGATATGACGCGCGAGCACGCGCGTGATCTGCGCGTCGTTCGCGCGGACCTTTTCTTCGTAGTAGCCGACAACAGCCCAGCGCACAATAGCCATGAATGCCACGACGGTCGCCAGCAGCGCGATGCTGACAACGACGGTATATTTCTTATGAATGGAGACTCGCATCCCTATCATTCCCTCCATTCAGACTTCTCTCCCAAGTCTTTTTCTTCCCTTTTCGCTCATTATATCACGTTCGTCTCTGGAAGTCTTTAAAGTTCTAGCATTCACGTTCTTTTTTGTTCTTTCTCTGTGGTTTTCTGTGCTTTCTCCGCTGACTCGGACGTCGATTTCTGCGCTTCTGTCTTCTTCGCCTCGGCGGCCGCCTTTGCCGCTTCCTCGCGCTTCTTCACGCGTGCATCATAGGCCTTTGCGTCGATATCCTTCAGATACTCGTCAGGAATGCACTCGGACGCCGGCGCGAGCTCATGGACTTTCTGGTAATCCGCCAGCGCTCCGTCGCGGTCGCCTGCCTCATCCTCCAGGATGGCGCGCATGCGGTAGCCGTCGGCGTTTTTCTCGTCGGCCGCAACGGCCTGCGCGGCATCGGCGATGGCCGCGGCGAGGTCGCCTTTCATCCAGTAGATGTCGGCGCGGTTCAGGAAATTGTAGACGTTCTTCGGGTCTTCCGCGCAGGCCGCGTCCGCCGCCGCAAGCGCGCCGTCGAAATCCCCTGCGACCGCGAGTGCGCGGCCGCGGATGCCGAGGCTTTCCGCATGGTCGTCGAGCCCTTTCGCCGCGAGCGCACGGTCGATCATCGCGAGCGCCTTGCGGCTGTCGCCGAGGTCGCTGTAGATGTCGCTGTTCATGCGCATGCGCTTCGCCTGCTTCGCATTCGCTGCGAGCACGGCCTCATAGGCTTTCGCGAGCGCCTGCCGTTCCTTTTCCTCGGCGGCGTCGAGCTTCTTGCGCGCGCCGGATTTCGCTTCGCCCGCATACGCCGCCGTCACGAGCGTGCGCAGCGTGTCCTTGAGCCCCTGCTGGCGCACGGCCGCCGTGAGCAGCGGCGCCTTCGCGTTTTCCCAGTCGCCCGCCGCGCCGAGTCCCCAGGCCTCGGCCGTGCGGCAGTCGTGGAACAGCCGCCCGAGCTCGCCCGCGAGCAGGTACGCATTTTCCGCCGTATCATCGTACGTCTCGGCCGTGAACGCGCCCGAGAGCAGCCGCGTGCCGTCGATGCAGACGTCCTTGCGGGCCTCGACTGTCACATGGCCCGCACTGTAGTCCGTCAGCATCTTCATGAGACGCGCCTCGCGGAGCTCCGTGTCGGGATGATCGTTGTAGTTGACGTCTGTCTTTTCCTTCGGATCCTGATACTCGCGGAAATCGCGCGACTCGTCCTTGAGATACGCCGTCATGCGCGCCATCGCCGCCGCGCCGCCGCCCGGATTGAAGCCCGCCCGCGCCGCGAGCTGGAAGCCGCCCGCATCCGCCGCATACTCCGTCGGCAGCGTGAAGAGCTTTGCCGACGAATAGGCCGTGAGCTTCTGCAGCTGCTGCCAGTCCATGACGCCCGTCGCCATGTTGAGGAGCGACAGGCCGTAGTACGCCGCCATCGTTTTCGCATAGACCTCGGCGCTGTGGTGCTCGATGCCGTGCGTCATCTCATGCCCGAGCACGGCCGCGATTTCCGCTTCATGGCCGAGGATGCGCACGAGGCCGCGGTTCACCGAGATATAGTCCGTCGGATAGCACGCCGCATTGAAGAGCGCACTGTCATTCACATGCCACGAAAACGGCAGGGCATCGGCGGGCAGCACGAAGACATCGGGCTGCGTCAGCCGCGTCATGATGCCGTCGATGATTGCCACGTCGCGCGCGTTGCCGTCCGTGCCGTTCGCCTTCTTGTCCTGCCAGAGGCTCTGCTGCTGGTAGTGCGCATTGTTCCCGATGTCGAGCATCATCGAAAGTACGCGAGGAACCCCGAAAGCGCGGACGCCGCGATGCCCCAGCCCGTCCCGCTCGCCGCCTCGGCAACAGGCAGCGGTGCAGCAGCCGCCGCTCCCGCAAACACGGCCGCCGCGATGGCGCGCGCGAGCTTCTTCCTCCAAGAGCTTTGCAAAAACATCCCCTCCCCAATGTATCACTGAGTCAACTGCAACATTTCCTGCTATTATAGTTTACTTATTATTATATTCTCCGTAAATATCTTTTCACCCCCCTAGGATGTCCATATATTAAAGGAAAGGTAGTGTCTTTTGCACCTCATCATATTTTTACGACACCCTTATCTATTGCAGACAAAATGCAGACAAATGCAATCAGAATTGAACCGCCACAAAGCCCCTTATGCCGCTGCTGTCTGCTGCTGCACCGTCTGCAAAATCTGCTTGCCGATGTAGATGCCGATCTGCACGGCGAACGGGATCACGATGGCGTCGCGAATCTTCGTCCAGCCTGTCTCATTCGTTGCCTGTTCCTTCACCTTCGCGGTGAACTGCGCCGCGTACTCCTCGACGACGGGTACGCCCGCCTCGAGGAAGTTCGCAAGGAACTGCTGCTTCGTCTCCTCGACGACGTTGAGCGCGCCCTGCTTCATTGCGTCAAGCGCGCCGTCGCGAATGTCTGTCCATTTACTCATCATTAACCATCCTTTCTAATCCTTAAAGCATTGGTATGTATACCAGAGCGCCATCATGCCCCGACCGCAGGAGGTAAACTTGCCGTTGTAGCTGACGCGCCTTGTCAGCCCGTTCCTGTGTACTCTCAAGACCTCTCCGTAGTCGGGGGACTGGCATATCCACTCACGCCGAGACAACCATGCCGCAAACGCAGGAATGTCGGTGAGCTTTACGAGCCCGATCCATTTCCCGCGCTTTGCCGATATGTCCATCTGGCGAAGCTCTGCATTGGTAAATAGAGGCTTCACCGTAGCGCCTCCCAGTCGTGTGTCAATCATGTGAAAATCGCACGATGCGGTTTGCGCATCAAAGCGTCTGTTCGTAGTCTGTCACGCCGCGCGCGATTGCCCGCGCAAACTCATCCGTCTTACCCGTCAAGAGCGCCGCGTCCTCGTCATTATCGATAAACGCCATCTCGACGAGCACGGCGGGCATATCTGTCTGCCGCAGGACGAGCAGCCCAGGGCGACTCTTGATGCCGCGGTCGGTCGTGTCAAGCGCGTCCACGATCTGCGACTGGATGCACTGCGCGAGCTGTGCGCCGTTGTTGCCACTGTCCGCGTCATAACATTCGACCTCCGTTCCGCGCGCTACGCCATTCGCCGCATTGCAGTGGATGGAGACGAAGACGTCTGCCGCCCAGTTATTCGCATCACCGCAGACCGTGCGCCCCTGGCGATCGGAGTACTCCGACTCCCCCGCGAGGTTATCACTCTGCAAAATGCGGCACTCGCACCCTGCCGCCTCGAGGTAGTCCACGACGAGCGCACCGACCTCAGCCGCTACGTCGCACTCGCGCAAGCCGCTATTCGGATTGACAGCGCCGGAGTCGTGTTCTTTGTCGTGTCCCGGGTTGATAAATACCTTCATTTCACATCGTCCTTTCTCTGATATGGCGACATCTTGTAAATGGGAGCCTCCATCCGTGCTACTTCCTCTTCGTAGAAATGGTACTGCCGCGCAAGGGCGGCGAACTTCTGAAACGCCTCCGCAAAGAGTACGTACTGGAGCGCCGGGATGCGGTTATCCATGCGCGTCACCTCCTCCGTGCGCGATGGCCGTCCGGCCGAGATAGCCGATGAGACCGCTTGCGATTGTGTTCTGCATCTCCGCGCTTCCGCCACAGAAAATAGTGGCAAGCAGCGCGGCGACGAGCCCGGTACCGACGATGAGATCCGTCGTGATTTTCATCCGTGCGACCTCCCCTCAAGCGCGTCAATGCGGTGATGGGCGGAGCGCACGGATTGGTCTACTTCGGCGAGATGTACCTCCAGTTCCTGCCGCTGCTTGCCGCTCTCTTTCATTTCGGCTCTCATCTCATCAATGGCTTTCTGCAAAGCTTTGATTGACGCGTTGAGTGGACGCAGGACGGCAAAAGAAAACGCGGCTCCAACGACGGCCGCGATTGCTGCTATCTGTGCGATTGTTGCAAGTACGCTCATAAGCCCTCCTTTCTCTCCTCTGTGTATTCATCACCCGCGGTGGCGGCGGGCTGTGCGTGTGTACGAAAGTCATGCTCCGCGCTCCGTCAGTAGCCCGCCTTATACCAATCCGGCTGCTCATCAATCCACTTCTGCGTGAGTGCACGATACTGCTCCGGCACATCCTCGATTTTCATGTACTTGAAGATGACGAGACGCCCATACATTCTTGCCATAAGTTCTACCATTTTCGTTTCCTCCTTTTATTACTTTGCTTTCGCTTCGAGTGCGGCGACGCGGGTCTCAAGCCCTGCGATAATCTGCGCGATTTCTGCGATAGATGCGGTTGCTGCTGTGGCCGCGTTCGTCGCGTCGAGCAGCGCATTCTTCATCTGCTGCTCTTTCTGCGCCGCGCGCCTCTTCGGCAGGTTCGTATGTTTCGTGACAAACATGATGCTCACCTCCTTTTTATTCGTTGAAGAAGCAGGAAAGATCCTCGATGTAGTTCGGACGCGCTGCCCAATCGTAAGAAACGCTGACGGCTTCGCCTTTGGCCGCCGTCACTTGCAGAACGTCCGTTGCATCGCGGTACTTCCACTTCGCACTCGCGGGCTTGACCGAGATCGTCTCCACTTTTGCGTGATGCTCGAGCTTGTAGCTCTGCGTCTCGCCCGTGCCTGTGCCGAGTGCTGCATCTTTGACGCTGCCGGTCTTCTGCGTGATGTTGACGCGCACGCAGCCGATCGGGCCGCGCAGGTCGCTGTCCTTCGTCGCGATGTAATCGAACTGGTCAAAAACGAGGTTGTTGTCTTGCTTGTCCGGGTACTGCGTGTCGTGCGTCATCGCCTGGAACTGCTCCGCTGTCCAGCCGTAGATGTAGTCTGCCGTCACCTGCCCGTCGTTCGGCGAGTAGGAGTACTTCGAGGCCGCCTGCTTCACGCCGTCAAAGTAGAGCGCGAAGCCGTGCGACGCGAGGCCGTCCGTATGCTTGAGCGTGTACGTGTGCGCTGTGCCGTCGCCCGTGCCGAGCACCTCGCCCGTGACGTTTGTCGTCGGCTTGCGGAGAGAAATCTCCGCGGAAAACTCCGTATCCTGTACAACTGGATGCTTGAGAATGAGGTGCGCGCGGTTGATGTTGTTGACGAAGTTGTACGTCTTGCTGATGCAGACGCCGGTGCCCTCCGTGAATACCGCTACGCTGTCCGTGCGATGCTTAATCGTGACGCTGTTGACCTTCGCCGTGCTGCTGCCGATCGTCGGCGCTGAGAGCACGTACTTGAAGCGGATCGCCTGCGCTTTTGTTGCCGGGTTGGTGACATAAGAGCTGTAGTCCGCATAGTCCGTCCACGTGTCGCCGCTGATGTTTGCCGATGCGAGAACCGTCGCGGTTCCGCCGCCGTCTTCGGTTTTGTCAACGTCGATGGACAGGATTTCCACCGGCTCAGTGCTGAGCGTGACGGTATCACTAAAAAGCGTCTCCGTCGTTACAGTCGCGCCGCTTTCGCCGTTGAAGGTGATTGACGATACGGACGGGGCTTCTGCCGCTGTCTCGTCCATCTTCATCGCGATTGCTACGTCAACTTTCTTTCCCGCGAAGGCGGCGAGCTTGCTGCTATCAAGTGCCGTGAGCTCTGCCTGCGTATTTCCCTCGCTCAAGAGCGAGGCGGCCGTGATGCCCTGCGTCGTCAAGTTCTCCCATGCGGCTGACGAGGTGTTGTACCTTTGCCAGTTTTCAGCGTACTTGAACGCGTACCTGATGTCGCAACCGTCCGGCACGGTCGCCGTGATCGAGATCGCGTTTTCGCTCTGCGCATTCGTGCAATCAATCTGACTTGCTGTGGTCGTCGTGATGAGTGCTGTTCTTGCCATGCTGCTTTTCCTCCTCTTTCTTCGGTGTCCTTGTGAGCACCAATCTGTTAAGTGTTGCCTGCACCGTTACGTAGGCATTGCAGTGCTTGCAATAACCAAGGAACGATGCGACGCTCTGCCGAGCATCTTCTACTCTGATTTCTCCGCGCCGGAATTTGCGCGAAAGCCGCTGAAACCTCTTCTTCGCCGCTTTGATGTTCCGCTTGCGCGGAAGGATATGCGTTGACCATGTTCGGTATCCGCAAAAATCTACGCCCTGCGACGCTTGGTAAATGCGCGTCTTCGGGTTCAACTCGAGCTTGAGCTGCGTTTCCAAAAACCAGCGGATGTCATCGAGGTTTTTCCTTAGCTCTTTCTTGCTATTTGATACGATGACAAAATCATCCATGTACCTGATGTAAAAATGAGCTTTCATGCATTCTTTTACAAAATGGTCAAACGGGTTCAGATAAATGTTCGCCGCCAGTTGGCTTGTCAATGCTCCGATAGGGATCCCTTTCCCGGTGTCTTCGTTAAATCGGTCAATGACAAGTCCCCACGCTTCCAGCAGTCGCTTGTCTTTGATTGTACGGCTGATTTCTCTTTTTAGGATTTCGTGGTCGATGCTCTGATAATAGTGGTGTATGTCGCATTGCAGAATATAGACGTTTCCGCTGTGTCTCGCGATCCTCAAAAATTTCTTCACCCTCTGAACCGCTGCATGCGCGCCTTTGCCGAGGATGCACGCGTAGGAATCGTAGATGTATTTCTTCTCAAAAAGCGGTCTCACGATCCTATCGAGCGAGTGATGAAATATCCGATCGCGGAACGTCGGGGCGTTGATGATCCGCCGCTTCACTTCTGTTCTGCACTCAAATTCGTAGTATGTCTGTGGCTGCCATGTCCCCGTGTTGAGTTCAAAAATCATCTGATAGATGACCGCCTCAACGCGTTTCCCGACACCCATGATCTCGTTTTTGTACCTTCGGCCCCGAGATGCCTCAAGATATGCTGCATACATGTTTTCAAAGTTAACCACTTGTTCCCAAAGGTTATCGTACCGTATCGTTTTCTTCACCCTTTTCTTATCCGTCCCGCGTGACATGGAGGGACGGTGTTGGTATCTGTTTTCCTCGCCTCGCAGCAAGGACGGACAAGGCTCCCAAATAATTGGCACTGGAACGGGCCATGGTACTCTGCCCGAACTTCTGGCCGTGATTACCATTTGCGAGCCGGAACCCAATGTTGCTGTTCGCGTCCGACGCCGAGTTGTTGGCATCGAAGAGGAAGGCCCCAGCACGCGCGCCGTTGTCCCAATTCCCGGAGACGTTCAGCACGTTAAAGCCTTGCCCGGTGGCGTCATTTCCTCTTCGCTGCCTCTCTTGCTTCGGCGACAGCCTTGAAATGGCGCACAAGACCGCCGAGGATTCTCCCTGCTTCGTCCACCTTGCTCATCCACACGCCCAAGCGCTTGACAGAGATATAGCCTTCCCGCCGCGCCTGCCGTATGAGCACGCGCAAATACTCAAGCTCAATGTCGATTTCTTGCAAGGTTGTTTTCTTGTAGAATTTCTTCTCAAACCTGATGATTTCATGCAGCGCTGCATTTACGGTGTTCTCGATTTCCGCGCAAAGCTGGTATCGCTCTTTCTTCGGAAACTGGAACAAGATCGTATGCGTGTAGTCTTTTACTTCCTCCATTTTCGTCTGCAAAATAAGTGGATTTTTCGCATGGTCGAAATCTACTCCCACGGTTTCTCCTTTCCGCCGCGCTATCGCGCGGCTTTCAGTTCACATTGTTCAGGATTCTGGGTACTTTGCGAGCCGGAACCCAACGGCGCTGTACGCGACCGACGCCGAGAAGTCGGCACCGAAGAGGAAGGCCCCAGCACGCGCGCCGTCGACCCAATCCCCGGAGACGCGCAGCACGTTATCAGAATCGCTATTCGACCACACGCCGTCGCTGCCGTAGTTCCCCGCGCCGCTTGTCGTTGTCTTCGGAACGAAAACGTCGTTGAGGTCAAACGATTCTCCGCTTGTCTCCCACATGTCCTTGATGATTGCGCCGGATCCTGACGGAACGGTAGCCCCCGTCGTAACATAGGTCTGGTTCCCTTTGTTGTCCCACATTGAAACGGCATAGTTATTAAATTTCATGCCGTCTACCCACTCATCTACGTTGCCCCAGAATTCATGGATATTTCTCCATACGGCTTTCGTCCCGCCGGTTGCCACGGTCGCGCTCGTCGATACGTTGCCGTTATCAATCGCCGTCTGCACGTCGGCTGTGCCGAGCTCAATCATCATGAGCAGAGAGATAGCCGACCGCTCATAGACGTTGTTCAGGTGCCAACCTGCTTGATCCCCTGTGCCGGTGTTCCGTGCTGCACAGGCAGTTCTTGAGTTGCCAATCGTGATGTTCACCCATGGGCTCTTCCCCGCGAGGGATGCAGCTTTGCTGCCGTCAGCGCTCGCTTCGTAGCCCCCGAAGTAGAAACACGGAATTGCCTTTCCTGCCCGCATAAACGCCGGGTGGAGGTGAAAACCACTACGCGGCTTGTCGCTGATCCAATAGCATTTCCTCCCCGCCGCCGTCGTACCGTCTGCCGCCTTCCCGACTTTGACGTAAAATGCCGGGATCTTGACCATCGCCTGCCCGTCAATCGTAACCGACTGAATGTCGCTCCACGGATAAATCGCGTTGAAATCCACGCTCATGCCAGTGCATCTCCTTCCTCATCTACCTGCTTCCACGTGCCGCCGTCATCCGACATGAGCGCCACGCCAATGACGCGTCCGCCGATGATGACCTTGCCATCCGAAACTTCCGCTCCGTCGAGAGACAGCCCGTCAGCGCTGCTCAGATTGAGCGTCGACGTGATGCTCTTTTTGGTGTTGCTGCCGCTAAACGTATCGGTGCCGTTGATATCCTGCGTAGAAGTGTTCCCGCCGCCATACGCTCGCCCATTGTAGATCGCGATGGACGAGCGGTAGAGCTTCGTCCTCCCCTCTGTGTACTGATTCTTGACGTTCTCGTAGAGCACGACGCGCTTGATGCTGCCGGAGACGTTGATGCTCTTGACTTGCACTTCCTCTGTTTTCTCTCCGTCGGTGAGCTGGTAATGTGCGCCGATGATGAGGTTCGAGCTGTCCTCCACGTCGATGCTGTCGTCTCCCGAGACGACGGATTTGACTGTGACGACCGTCTGATCGATTTCGTCCGCGCCGTCCGAGAAAGTCTCAAAGAGCGCGTTGTCGTAGCCGTCCGGGTCGATGCCCGCCGCCTGGATGTCTTGATAGAGATTGCCGACAAGGCGCTCTAAGTGGTTGATGCGGCTATTCTGACTGCCCGCGTCGAGCGCTTTGATCATCGCTACGATCTCGTTGTACTTGTCGTTGCCGCCGATGGCTGCAACGTCGGCTTTGAGCGCTTCGAGCTTGGCTTTAAGCCATTCGGTACGGTTGGCCAACCCCTGCGCGGGCAGGTTGTCGACGCCGTTTCGCCCGCCGATGATGTAGTCGTTTGCTTCGAGCTGGTAGATGCCCGGCACCCATTCCGGGTTGACTGGCAGATGGTTGATTTCATGCCGTGCTCCGTCGCCGTCCGACGCCGGGCCGAAACCGATGTAATCATTTTCGTTCATGCTGTCTTCCTCCTCTTTTAGAAATGCAGGATCCAGTAGCCCTTGATCTGGATGTCATCCTCTTTCTCGATGAGCCCTGTCCTGACGCGATGGGAAAACATCGTCCCGTCCGCGCAAAAAAGCCCGAACTCATGGATCTTGAGGCCGTTGGCTTGTGAGTTATCAATCAAAAAGTCGAAGCGTGCATCGCGGCCGTCGACGGTCGCCGATGTGAGCGGGAAAAGCTGTTGCCCCTCGAGCTCCGTATCATCTGCCGCCTCTGCTGTGCTGCCACTGCCAACACCGATCTTGGTGATACAAGATCCGCTTTTCCCGGCCGCCAGCTCCGCGAGGCGGATGCGCCCCGCATCCACGACAAGGTTGTGATCGTCGATGCGGTCGATGATTTTCCCGTCCTTGTAGACGGCGAGGTGAAAGTCGCCTCTACAAGGCTTTGTACTGTCTTGAAATACCATGCGTGTTGCCTCCTTTGTCATGTGTCGTCTTGCCGGAGCGGATGAGACTGCCATCGTGGGCGAGGTGGAAGCCGCCCGCCCTGTTGATGCTGCCGCTCCGTGTCCTGCATTTGATGATCTCTATGCCGCCGCTCTCGTATGCCGTCGCTGTCATGCCGCGCGTGCAGCTGCCATCTCTGCGAGCGCTGCCGCTGTAGGTCAGGCGCTGCCGCAGGCTGTCTGCGAAGCTGCTGAGACTTGCCGCCATGCTGGCGGTCTCCCGCGCAGCCCCGCAGATGTCGTCGAGCTCTGGGTATTTGAGCCGCAGCGGTGCCTCTTTCTTCGGTCTCCTGATGCCGCGCCCGCCGCTGACGGCGTCGTGTATGACGTCGATACGGCGCTTGGTGCCGCCGCCGTCCCGCCGGAACATACAGTTGCGGCGTATCGAGCCGTCGTGCAGGTTGATGTCTCCGCCGTCGCGCCGGATGCGCCCGTTGCGCTGGCGGGCTCTCGTAATCGTCAGGGCACCGCCGGAATCTACCGGATGCGACGTAAGGCCATGTCTGCCATTACCATCGCGCTTCGCAACGCTGTTGCGTGGCAGGTAGTCGTCGAGCGTGTCCTCAAACGTCGCTGCGTCGTCTTTGGCGAGCGTGATGAGCAGGGCGGAGAAATCTTCCATCTGTGCCGAGTACTCGATCCTCCACGGCTTTTCTCCGCGCCGCATGAGCCGCCCGTCGTGTTGCAGCGTGCCGTCTCGCGTCGCTTTGCCATCGCTCCGAAAGATATAGTCGATGTGCTTCCCCCATCGCGGTACCGCGGTTGCATCGAAGCCACAACGCGCGAGCGTGCCATCTCGGATGTGCTCTGCTTTGCGGCAGATCGTGCCGCCGCGTATGCGCGCGCCGTCGTGTTTATCTGCTTTGATGGGGATGCCATAGGGCACGTCGTCACTCAAGCTAAACAGCGAGGCCGCCCAGAAATCTAAATCATGGACGTTCTCGCTTTCATCATCTCGAAAACTGAGCGTGAAGTTCAGCATATCGAGCCACGATCGCACGTTCTTCATGCGCTCGATTGCTCGGCGCATATCAGACACGCTCTCGCGCGTGATGCTGGCATTTTCTACCGTAACGCGAAAACGGTACGGCTCCCCACCGTACTCAAACCACTCTTGCACGCTTGCGCCCGCGCCGAAGATCGTCGCAACGACTTCTTCCACAACCGCAGCCGTACCTTTTCTGATATGCCAGGGCACACTCTTTTTTACTATCTGCCGCCTGATATCAAGCGGCAGACTCGTGTCATAGACATCGCAATGGAACTGGATGGCGAGCGCGTCAACCAGACGGCTTGACAGCTTATCAATATGCGGGTAGAGATTGACAATCTCTGAGAGCGCATCAATCTTTCTGAGCGCCTTATCGACGGTCTTTGCTATCTCATGCATATTGCCTGTGTCAAGGGACTCCGGCAGACTGTCGTTGATGCGGTACTCTTTGTCTTGCATCAGTCCTCCCTCCCTGTCATCCTCACGCTCACGGCATTTGCCTGCGCCACCTCCACTCTTTGCTCCGGGTTTAGCTTATTGCTGTCTCTGCCGACGGAGGTGTAAGCAGGGCTTTTTACAACAACATGGCGCGTACCCGAGACGGCTTTGATGCGCCGCACAAGCTCCGATGGATCAATGTCCCTGTTGAGCCGTGCGCCCTGCCACGCTACGTACGCCTGCACTGCTGCAGCTACATTTTTCTGCGTCGTCGCCGCATCGGCATCTCCGTCGATGTAATACGATACGTCGATGTCATACGGCACCACCGCGGGCGCTACAACCTCTACTTTATCCGTCAGCGGGCGCACGTCTTTCGCCGAAAGTGCTTTGTCTACGATACCGAGCATCTCCGCCTCCGGCACGATACCGCCTGCCAAGAGAAAGCATACCTGCACGACTCCAGGGCTCGGCGACCAAACGCAGACGTCATCTATCGACGCGTTTGCTGACTTTGTGTGGTATTCGTACGCGCCCGATGGGCCTGCCGTCGAGAATCTTTCCGGCGCTTCAAAGGCTCGTTCTCTCAGCGCATCATCCGTCTCCGCCTCACTGCCACCTTCGCTCTTTGTCGTATTCACAGCGCTTTCTATGTAGGCGATAGGATCGACAATCTTGGCAATCTCTCCTGCCTGGTAACCGTTGCCAGCCTCTCCCATCTGCTCGCATGTAGCCGCTACGTCTCCCGTCGTCTCTCCCGGCGGTATGAGCAAGTCTGTGTTTGTTGCAAAGTATACGTTGTTTTCCGGCGATACGCGCGTCCCGCGCGGGATCAGCGTCGCCGTGTCGCGCGCCGCCGACAATTTGATGTGAAGTGTCGTCACAGCAGCACTCGCCGGGATGCGCGTCGTGCAGACATTTGCCGCGAGTGCATCGAGGTTTTCTCCTTCCGCCGTGCGCAAGAGGTTCTGTCTGCCTGCGTAGTTGATCTTATTGATGATGCGGTAGATGACCTCTGACTCAAACAGCAAAAAGAGGCGCACAGGATCCGCCATGCCAGGCGTGCGCCCCGTGAAGTCTTTGTAGCAGTCAAGGACGGCTGTCTCCACCTCTTCTACCGTAACATCCACAAGATTGATTTCCGGCATGTCAGCCAACTTCATTGATGCTCACCTCCACCGTCGGGACGAGCCGTCCGGAAGCGTCTCCAGAAAATGAAATCTTCTCGATCCGGGCGCGTGGCTCGTAGTGACGAATCGCAGTAAAAATCTCGTTTGTGAGAAAAGCCTGCGCCTGCGGCATCGGCAGGTCGATTACACTGCCGTCGATGCCGAACGCTCTGTCGAGCGGGATCTGGCATTTGATGGTTGTCAGCAACGTCCTGACATTCTGCAAGACCTCTTCAGCGACGCTTGCCGGGGCGATGTTGATGCTCTTCGGCGGCCCTGTTGCCGTGACTCTGTAACTCACGCTGCACACCCCCTGTTATTAAAAAATCTTTGCCAGCATGTTCCCAGCCGAGCCGTACAGCCCGATTTTCGACTGTTCCTCTTTGTAGTTTTCATCTGCGTATTCTTTAAGCTCTACATGTACTTTTGAATAAATCCTCTTGCCAGTCGGCCCATAATAGTTGTCTCCCTCCGACATGCTCATCAAGCGCCAATAATTCTGGCTGACTGGCCGCCCGCCGATGATGAGCGGAAATACCGCCCCTGTGTCGCGCATCTGCCGCAGCGTCCTGATCTCGTCGTCCGGGTCGATGTTGTGCATCTTTGACAGTATGATGTCAAACGACACTGCCTCCAGCCCCGGCCCGAGGAACTCGCTCACCGGCTTTGCGTGAATGATGTCGTGATCCTGCCAGCGTGCCTCGCCCTGCTCCGCAAATGCCGAAGGCGTCATCAGATAATGGGACGACACGATAAAGACGACAGATCCCATGTAGCCGACGTACATAGTGTCTCGCCTCCTTTATTGCGGTCCCGCGGTCGTCGCGCCGCCCGGCAGCACGCCGCCATGGGCATGCCCGGCGAGGGAAATGCCGCTTGCTACAATGTCTCCTCCGCCTTTGACGGCGAATGTCCCCGCGTTGACTGTCAGCGTGCCGCCGATGTTGAGCGTGAGGTCTCCTGGATGGTCGAGCACGCGCGCCGAAGCCCCCGCCCCGCTAGGCGGCACATCAACGCTACTGTAAAACGCACCAACGACGAAGCCGTCGCACGTCCCCCGTCCCGAGAAATTCGGGAGCGTGATGCACAGCACCTGATCTCCGACCGCTGGCAGCCAATAGTCTTTGCTTGCGTGTGTGCCACGCTGCAGCACAAACAGTTCCGCTGTCAACTTGTTGTCTTTGTCCGGTCGCACGACTTTTACCGTGCCGCCCGCCACGTTCTGCGAGCTGACCTCTCCGACAAACACCATGTTTTCTAGCATCCGCTTGGCGTCAGTATCCATCAAGGCACCTCCTCATATCTACGCTCACCGTAAAGCCTCCGCCGAAGCGCAGCCCTACTTTCGTGATGATGTATTTCCCGTCGAACACGCCGAAGTTCTTGAGCTCTACCAATCCGCCCGCCGCATAGATAAAATCTCCGTACGTTGAGAAGGACGCTGTTACTTCGTCCTTGTTCTGCTCGCGGAGTTTCTTCTTTGCGAGACGCTCTGCCTCTGCAACGGTCTCGCACTGCTCGCTCACCTCCAGCGTCTGACCGTCTTTCTTGTCTGGCGCGGTAAACGTCGCCTCGATCTTTTCCTTATCCTTACCTTTTTGGTAGCAGACATGGCAGGCTTTATAGGTGTCACGTGTCTTTGCTTTGAGTGTATAAGCATCAAATTTCGACACTTTCCGCGGCATCTCTTCCGCGTCCGTCGGCGCTGTGAGCGGGACGGTGCCGGGATGGAAAAACATAATCTTCGCATCCCCTTTTTCCTGCATCTGCTCGTCGATGATGATGATTTTTTCGGCTGTGATTTTCAGCGCAAATCCTGCATCCTTCACAACCTTCTGCAGAAAATCGAGATCGCTTTCGTCACTCTGCTCTACATGGTCGAGGTTCGGGTTGTCCTCGCAGTGCCATTCAAGTTCGAGATTATGCTCTTTTGCTATGTCGCTGGCGCATTTCCAGATCGATATATTTTCCCATGTCCGGTTTTTCTTTTCGCCGCGAAGGGAACCGTCGAACGTTGTGCTGATGGCTTTGATTTGCACTGTAGCTGGCGGCATGTGCTCCTCAATCTCGTCAATCTCGAACGTCCCCAGTTTGTACTCTAGTTGTCCCTCGCCTAAGTTGTTGCGGTTGTACATGTAGAGCGTGATGTCTATTTTCGAGCCGCGCTGCGGGTACCAGTCAGACAACCAAAGCTGGGCTCGGTCCTCGAGTGTGAGTGTCACGTCGTCAACCTGTCCGATCATGTTGTCCGTATAGTCGATGGATAGGAGGTATTTTGTGAGCTCTGTCGTGATGTCCTGGGGATCGCCGCCCTTCGGCGTGTAGAGTACTTTCCCCCAGGCACGGAATGAGATCCCTGCCCCCGGTGTGAGGTCTCCCATCCACTTTGTGAGCAGGTTTCCGCCGTTCAGTGCGCCGAAAAAAGACATCCTCTCACTCCTTCCATGGCGGCAAGAATCTGTTCCTGCCTGCGGATTTTGCATCCGGGCAAGTAAGCGTTACACCGGCCGGAAATACGGCCATGTGTCGATAGCGCTCATTCGCGCGGAGGAGCTCCCTCATCTGCTTTTCGTTGCCGTATACTTTGTAGGCAATCATGTCCCACATGTCGCCCTGCACGGTCGTATATGTACTAGGCAAAAGAAAGCCTCCTCTCGTTCGCTCTCGCGTCCCTCAGCAGTCCGGGGAGTTCCGCCGCCAGCTGACGACGCATCTCGTTGAGCGCCGCGCGCATATCTGTCACCGTTCCTGCATCTGCGTTCCCGCCGATGTTGATTGTCGGCGAGAAGTTGAGGCTGATGGTTTCTCCTCCCGTCTGCCCCCGCTCCATCACCGGTGCGATAGGCGGCGGGAGCGGCTCGGCAAGCGCCGCCGCTCCGTCCGTCGGCATGACGCCGAGCATCTGCCCCGCCGTCTGCCAGAGTGACATCGCACGGGCGCTGCGGTTGATCGGCACGATGACCTCTGGATCCCCTGCCTCGGCTACCCATGTCAGGTAGGGCTTCGTAAATACGCCGCCAGTCGCCGACATGCCCGCTTCAGATGCCGCTGATTGAGCACTGCTGTCTCCGCCTTTGATAAAGTTCACGACTGCCGTGATCGGCGAGCTGAAAATCCCTTTGAGGTAGTTCCATTTTTCTTCTGCCCACGCTACACCTTCATCCAACGTGGCTTCCATGTCGTTTATGACTCCTTCTACCGTGGCGACAATGGCGTCCCATGCGCTCGATGCAGTCGATGAGATATAGTCCCACTGGTTCGCACACCACGCGCCAGCCGCTCCGATGACCTCCATGATGACGCCGCCGACGTACGCCACTTCGTTTGCGATAAAATTCCATGCTGCGTCGAACGCGGCGCGTACTGTCTCGTTCGTGTTGTAAAGGTAAACGAGTGCCCCGATAAGCGCCATGATTGCAAGCACGACAATCATGACCGGATTAAGGCTCATGATCAAGTTGAGGGCTGCCTGCGCCGCAGTTGCGGCTCTTGTTACAATGCTGAGCCCGCCGAGCGCCGCCTGGAGCACCCCGAGGGACGCCGCTACCCATTGTGCAAGTGAGACAATGACCGCCAGGCCGAGAGCCGCAAGCACGATTCCTGTGATCCCTGCCGCGACAAGTAGCAAAGTCGCAACCAGATTCGGATTTTCGGATGCCCATTTTGACAATGTCTTAATAAACGGCGTAACTGCTCCGAGCGCTTTTTGGATATACGGCAGCAAGAGATTTCCCACAGATATCCCAAGTGCCTCTACCGCATTTTTAGCCAACTGGAGCTGGTTTTCTGTGGTCTGGCTGCGCGCCGCATACTCTTGCTCCATGCTACCGGCATACTGTGAAGCATCCCCAACTTTGTTAAAGTTATCCTGCAAGTTGTCGAGGTTCGAGAGGAGCGGCGCGATAGCGTTGATGGACTCCTGTCCGAAGAGGTCTTTGAGAACGCCTGCCTGCTGCTCTTTTGGCAGTGCCTGCAATGCCTTCATGACATCCAAGATGGCGCCTTTTGCATCCGTCTGCATCCGCTTTGCCATGTCCTCCGCTGAGAATCCCAGGGCCTGGAATGCCTCTTTCTGTGTGTTTGTAGCACTTGCGCCAGTCGTCATGCCGAGAATGAGGTTTTTGATGCCGGTTGCTGCGACTTCAGACGGGATCCCGACGCCCGCCATGCTGGCACCGAGCGCGGCAATCTCGCCCGAGGCGACACCGCCGACCTCTCCGAGCGGGCCAACACGCGTCACGATATCAGAGATGATTGGTGCACTTGCCGCCGTTGTGTTGCCGAGATAGTTGATCTTATCTGCCAGGTCAACGACGTCACTCTGGTTCATTTTGAACGCCGTGCGCCACTTTGCCATCATGTCGCCCGCCTGGTCAGCCGTCACGTCGAATGCGATACCCATTTTGACAGCGCTCTCGGCAAAGTCCATCAGGTCTTCGCGCGCAATGCCGGACTGCCCGCCCGCCGCGACGATCTTTGCGATGTCATCTGCTGCCATTGGCAAACGCTGCGACAGTTGCAGCACATCATCAGACATTTCCTTGAATTGTTGCGGCGTATCAAAGTCGACTACCTTTCGCACATCCGCCATAGCGGACTCGAACTTGATCGCCGCATCTGCCGCGTCGAATAGAGGTTCTGTCAATGTGTGTGCAAGGTTGATCCCGCCCTGCAGGTTTACATTCGCAGCGGCAAGACGTTGGGACGCAACGTCTTGGTTTTCTTTTGCGGCATTTCTGCGCGACAGTGTAGACCTTGCGTCGCTGTTTTTGGCGATTGCCGTCTGCAGCCGCTTTTGGCTATCCGCAAATTTATCCGTTGAGAATCCTGCTTGCTGCAACTCCTCGCGTATGCGTGCAAGTTTTCCCTCCTCATCTGCAAGGGCGGATGAGAGCTGACGGACGTCTTTTTCAGCCGCGCTATACGCCTTCTGTGCCTGCCGCGTTGCGCCGCCCGTCTGGAACAAAGCCGCCGTTGCGGATCCTAGTGCGCCTTTTGCCGTCTCAAGCTGTGCGCGCATCTGCTGCACGGATTGCGCGGTTTTTGCAAACGCCTTTGCGTTTCCCTCGATGCTTTTCAGTTGTGCGGCCTTGCGGTTCAGCTCTTCCATGCTGGCAGATGCCTGCCTGAGCGACGCAGGAAGTGATCCCTCCACCTTTCCCTTGATGGCGATTGCCAGCTCCATAATTCTCCCAGCCACTACCTGCTTCACCTCCAATATGATATAATAAAGAAAAAGAGAAAGGGCGTGTTTATGATGCTATGGTGGTCGCCTCCTCGTAAATCCCCTTGCAGATGCGGGTCAGACAATCCAGATCGCATCTACGATTGCAAGCATTGCGAGCATTATCATAGGGACTGTGAGTATTGCCACACGATTGACTGGGCACTCGAAAACGAGAAATACGATATGCTTCCCCACGAATTGCAGAAACGCCTTTCCGATAAGGTTTCAGAAGAAATGGGCAAGTGTCTTAAGGATATCGAGGAAAGTATCCGAGCGTATGAGAAACATCCATTCTAAGCCCCGCGCAAGCGGGGTCTTTTTTATTCTCATTTTTCCCTCGCGCTCTTCGCCTGTTTGTCCTCCGCCTTGATCTCCGCATTGATTGTTTCGATCCATTTGCAGTAGTTACTCATAGGCAGGTCGAGAAAGTAGCTCATTGGTGTTTCGCTGTACTTTGCCATGCGCAGCGTGTTGCCTCTGATGTCCTCGATCACTCGCCTCAGCGGAATAAAAAACCCTGTGCCTTGACGCAAAGTGCGTTGAAGTCACTTCCTGAGAGTTCGAGCGCCTCATCATACTTGATACCGGCGGCCGCCGCGCCGACAAGCGCCTGATAGACAAGCGAGAGCGAGAGTACCATGACCGCCGGATCGAGTTTTCTCGCCCGTTTCTCGCAAGCGATGAGCACACGCCCGTTGATGCGGTCAAAGTCAAGGATGAGCACGTCCTTGCCGTTGAGCGGTTTGCTCAGGTGAATGGCATTTCCATTGTCGATAATCTCCGGCTCTACCGTCGTGACAGTGCTATCCGCCACCACTTCCGCAGTATCCTGTTTTTCCTTTTCATCCATTTTCCATCACTCCCTTACATACCGATGTTCTTGCGTACTTCTGCGAGGAGGTCCACACCATTTACGACCGCCTTGTAGCCGTATTTATCAATCTCGCAAAGCTCTTTGCTGCCGATGGAGATTTTGATGTAGTGCACCTCAATGGTCGTCTTGCTCTCCATTGCCTCGCCGGCTTTCAGCGTGCCCGGATCGTGCGACTTTACGCGTCCTCGCAGTACGACGTGATAGCACTCATGCGCATACTCACTCTGTCCGCCGTCGTAGCTCTGCAGGTCTGCGTAAGCATCAAGGCTCGTCGTCGTACCAGCGACGAGCCGCGTGCTCGTACGCGTGGGGAGCTGCCAAGTGAGCTCGGCCTCCATACTGTCAAAATGTCCCTCAATCGGCGCAGAGATTTTGCCCGCAATGCCGATACCCTCGATATCAGCCGTGAGGCCGCTGAGCTCCGGGAGCTTCATCTCCTTGCAGCCGATCATATCATCCGCGCCGTTGAGGTAGACGCGCATGTCATTGATTGCCTCTGGGATTACATTAGTCGCCATAGATGACTCCCTCCTTTACTCAAAGAGCGTGCTGAAGTTGCTGACATCATACTCAAAGATGTCGTCGATTTCCTGCGCTGGCACCGGCGGCGTGATGTACGAATGGAACCGGATGATGCCCTGCAGGAGATCCGTCGTCGGATTGTCGCGCTCGCGGAACTCTACGCGAGCGCCCAGCAGGTAGCCGCGCGCTACAAGCCCGTTGAGCCGGATTGTCTCGCTATCGACGATTGTCCGGATAAGGCGCGGCGTGAGCGGCTGATCCACCTTCTGCCAATACGTCAGGATGAACGTCTGGTACTGCCAGTTGAACATGCGGCGCACGCAAATGAAACTGTCTTTTACGTCGGTGTTCGACGGATACGCCCCCGTATAATTCCCCCACGACTTCCAACCGCCGTTGAAGTTGAGCCCCGTCATGATGCCTTGCGAGTTGAGCAGGTTCGCCTGCGGCAGCGACAGCGTGACCTCTTTCCCGTCTGCGAGGCAAAGCCCCGTCGCCTGCATACCCTGGTTCGACGGCGACTGGTACGGTACGTCAGCATTTGCCGCATCGACTACGCCGATAATGCCCATGATATGCGTGCTCATGTGGAAAATCATGTCTCCCTGTCTGACGCACGGCCAGCAAACGACTTGGTTGTTTGCGGTGTAGCTGTTTTTGTTTTTCCACTCGTTTGCCTGCTGATAATTTGTGACCTCTCTTGTGTCGATATCTGCGATCGTGATGCACGGGAAAAGGCCGCTGATTTTCTGTGCCTTTGCCTTCATGACAGCCGCAACCGTCGGATTTTCAGAGAACCCCGGTGCAAGAATCATACCCGGAACAAGGGAGAGCATCGTATAGATGGCGTCAATCAGTTCCAGTCCTTTAGACGATCCGTCCACAGAGGCGCCGCCAATCACATCATTCGCAGTGACCGCCGATGGGTCAACCTCGTCATACGTGAGATAGACAGACGTTGCGCTCTTGAGTGCACCCGTGGCAAGCGCTGTAACGATGAGCCTGCCGTCATCGTCATAGGCCGCCGTGTAGTCCGTGCCCTCTGTGAGCGCTGCCTCGCTTTCTGCTGTCGCTTTGACGGTCAGGGTGCTCAATAAAACTGGTTTTCCGACAACTGCCTCTTTGCCGTTGCCGTCTGTCTTCGCCGCGAGTGCGTGCTCATCGTTCGTGACGCTCTTTTTGTGCTTTTCCGGATCGAGAACGTTGACGAACACGATCGGCGCGACGGCGTAGAGCTTGAACTCGCTGTACATCGCCTCGCACAGAGTGTACTTGTCCCAGTCGCCGCTATACCCGAGCGCCTTGACGGCCTCATCCCAGGAGTAGCAGATGACCGGCTTATTTACATGGGCCGCAGGATCATCCGTGAGGTGAACCGGCGCTGTGCCGAACACAACGGGGAGCCCTGCGGTTGTATTTACCGGCGTCACAATGGAGGTCGGCACTTCGCTCGCCCTCGCGCCGTGGAAGTATGCCATATTATTTGCCACCTTTCTTTTCTTTGTGCTCCGTCAGCGCTTTTTTGTAAAAGACGTTAAGCGCGGAGCCTGTTCTGCCGATTTCCCGCCGCGCATCATTGAGACGCTCCGGCGGTACGAATAGATGCTGATAGATAGGGTGCGCCGCGTATGCACTCGGCGCACCCTCCTCGTATACCCCGTATGTCATGAGTCCGAGCTCGCGAAAAGTCGGACCGACATAAACTACGGGGCCGCGTTTCTTTTTCATGTTTTTTGCCACCTCGATGCGTACTTATCGAGCGTCGGGTTTCCCGCCCGCGGGTGCGGCACGAAGACGTCGAACTCCATGAGCCCGATCCACTGAGGATACGGCATATCATCCGGGATGGTCGTCTTGATGCCGCCCGCAATCCAGTAACGATTACGTGTAGGCTGGAGCATGAGGAGCTGTGCCCGCACAAACTCCAAGACCTGAAAAAGCGAATCGGCGCCGTGCACGAGGTCATCGTCATAGACCGTGACATACACCACAATGGATACCTTGCTCTGCTCTCGTTCGTCCGTTACCATTTCCGGCCGCACCACGACGGCAGGGCACAGCTTTCGGGCCTGTTCGTTTGTCCGTGCGCGCGGCAGAAATCCCGCATAGACGCGGAATTCCCTGATCCCTTTCGTTCCGTCACTGTGGATAACCGTCACGTGCTCGTCATGTTCCTGCATCTTCTCCGCTATGAACTCAGCCAGCCCACGTGCTACATCAAGCGGTGTAAATATCGCCATCTCACGCACCTCCCAGCAGCCGGTCAATCTCGTGGTAAAGGCGGCTCTCAAAAACCTCGCTGCCGCGCTCCTCCATCGCCTCGAGCACTTCCGGGTTTCCAAAAAGCTGAGGTACCGCAGGACCATAGATGCCTTTGAGCGGGTAGCGGGCCTTTCCTTCACGCGCGAGGAAGTTACCTCCCAGCTCGAAGGAGCGCGGCACGCGTACGCCCTGCCCGCGCTTGACAGTCGCGAATATGCCATAGGACTTCTTCGCGGCCTTGTATTTCTTGATATTTTCAGTCGGCCCTTTGATTTCCAGCACGCTGCCGTCTCCAGTTTTCTTGATGGCCGCCCGCCGTTTGAGATCCCCCGACTTGATTGTGTAGATGCCACGGAGACGCTTCGTGCCCGCCGTGCGCGCTGCCGTAGCAGCACGTTTCGATGCAGAGGCTACAGCTCGGTAGACGTTCGTCGGCGCAAGCCGATTCAGCGTATTGACGAGTTCTCGATCTGCGCTGATACTAATCTCTATGGCCACGGCGTTTCACCTCCGATTGCGCCTACATTCTGATGCAGCGTGATGGAGAGCATTCCTATATCGTCAACGACCGTATCTACGATCGTATTCTCTCCGTCGAGCAAAAAAGTGTTCCCCTCCCGTGGTACTTCGGGGAGACTATCTTTTGCTACATGGACGATGATTACACGACCAGAGATGCCGTCGAAACGATTGTTCGGCTCTTTTTGCGTAAACTGCTCCCTTGCCGTCGGGCTCTGTACAACGCAGCGGCATTTCGCGCCGTTCAGGTCATGCGTTTCGGCAAATTCACCGCCGTTGAGAAATACCTGCTGCATGTCCCGCGCGATCTGCTCCCCAAATGCGCTCATTTTTTACTTCCTCTTTTTATCGCAGCCGCCGGGTTTGCATCCGGCAGCGTCATCTCGTCAGACGGTGTATCTTCTACAGTCGCTGCCTCTACCGCCGTCGGCTGTGCGTTCTCTCCGGCAGCTGCGACGACGCCCTCAGATAACAGACGCGCCGCCTCTGTTTTTTCCATATCGAGGACAGCCCCCTGGCCGTATACTTTGCGGTTGAATCCGACGTATCCCTTTATGACCGTCACTTTCATTGCTCGTCACCTCGATCATTTTGCCTTGATATAGGCCCAGTCTTCTGCCGTCTCCGGCGCGAGGATGAAGCGAGAGTACATCGTGACAGCCGCCTGATTGTTGCCCTTGTCCGTGCTGTACTGTGGCACCATTGGCGCGTCGAAACTCTGGAACGTGCCGTCATCTTGTACCAGATCGATGGATCCATGGAGCTGGCGTCCGCGCCCCGGGATACCGACGACGACATCGTTCTCGCCGATGAACGGCGTCACTTTGCCGCTGTCGTCGAGATACGTCTCCGTATACTGGTAAATCTCGAGGTTGAGGCTCTGGATGATGCCGATGCGCATGATCTGCGGCTGCGTGTAGCGCGGTGCAAAGCTCATCATCGAGAGGTTTGCCGCGTTCGGCACCATAAGCCATTTGGAGATTTCGTCGTTGTTGATGAGATATTCGGCGATGTTCTTGCCGACGACGGCCACCGTCGGGATCATGCCTGCATGTTCCTGAATCAGCTCGCTGGCGTTTTTGATGTCGCTGTAAATCGTAGCCCCCGCCTGATCCCAGGTCTTCGTCGGCGTGATTTTCTGCGTCCAGTCAAACGATACTTCATCCGTGCGGACAGTATGCCCGTCGTCCGCATAGCCGTCAATCGTGTATTTGCCGGTCGTCAGGATCGACGCTGCAATCTGGTTCTTGCGGTTCATAATCATGTCACGCAGGTCTACGAGATCCTGCGCCTGCAGCTGATTCGCGCGCTCGGCGGCGTGGCGTCCGGGCTGGATATTCTCGCCGAAGGCACGCTGACGGATATCGTCAGCCGTCAAGATGCGGCGGGGCGCTACTTCCGGCGGCTGGTAAAAGTGCAGCTCCGATCCTTCACGCGCGACGTTGACGCCATGCGCGCCTTTCACGATGTATGGTGCCAGACGGCGGCCATTTTTACGATACTCTACGGCGATCAGCGCCGATGGCGACGTTGCCGGGATCTGCGGGAAAAAGATGTCAACCAAGAGAGACGCCGGCTTCTTGATGCGTTCGACAGCCGTGATGAGGCTGAGAGTGTCATTGAGTTCGATAGGCATAGATTAGCCCTCCTTTTCCGTCGTGAGATAGATGCCGTTTTTGCGGAGTTCCGCTTCGTGCGCTTCCACCGTGTCGCCATCTGCGGCGATGAGCGCGTTGCGGTTAAACCGCCCGCGGATATATACCGTGACCACCATGTCTTCGCTTGCGTTGTAATCCTCCGCCGCGATGGCCACAGCTTCGCCCGCTTTCGCCGTGGCGCTGTACTTGCCAGAGGCCACGCTCAGGAGCGTTCCTTTTTTGACATTCTGTCCGCCCGCAAGCGTGACATTCTGCGTCAACGTCTCAACCTCCGGGCCGCCGAGCAGGTGTTTGTAGCTCGTTCCCTTTTCAGTCGTTGCATAAGCCATATTTTCTCCTCCTCACTTTCCATTGGCGCAGGCTACGACTGCATCGATGCCTGCCTGCTTGCTCACGTCTTTGTCCTCTGGCACCGCCGCCCGCACGCCCGCGGCTCCAGACTCCATATTGTCCTTAATGAGGTCTTTGATAGCCCGGACCGCCTTGCCGCTCTCCCGGTTCTCTTCATCCTGTGCGCGGGCGATGTCGAGGAACGGCTTGAGCTGCTCCGCAGACGTTCCGTTCCGCTTCGCCTCGTCAACCATCTTGGAGATGGCCCCACCTCTGTGATCGTCCAGTGCATCAAGTGCCAGCATGCGCTCGCGCTCCTGACTGATTCCGTCCGCTGCCTGCATCGGTTTCGCCTCTCCCTGTTCCGGCTTCGGAGCTTCCTCTCTGACGTTGAGCAGGTTCTTAATTTTCTCGAGCAAATCTCTTTCCATTCTCTTCCCGTCCTTTCTTCCTGCGTTGTTTGCAAAGTTCTTCTGCAGCAGTCCCGTGAGCTGCGCCGCATTCTTGTAGTTCCCCAGGTCGCATGCAACTGAGTTTACAATCAGGCGTCCTCTCTCAAGGCGGTTCGTGACAATCTCTTTCTCGTCGATTTCGTCAACAAAACCGTACTTCCTCGCTTCGTCCGCTGTCATCCACGTTTCCGCGTCCATCATCTCGCAAAGCTCCTGTTCAGAGAGGGACGAGCGCGATGCATAGGTGTTGATAATGGTCTGCTTGATGATGTCGAGCTGGTCGGCACACTCGCGCATGCCGTCCGCGTCATACCCGCCGCACGCGAACATAGCAGGGTTGTGGATCATGTAGAGCGCATTCCTCGGCATGATGACTTTGCTGCCCACGCATGCAACAATAGTCGCCGCCGACGCTGCCAGACCGTCGATCCGGACGGTGACGTCTCCAGCGTACGTCCTGAGCTGATTGTAGATAGCCGTGGCGGCAAAGACGTCGCCGCCGCCGCTGTTGATGCGCACGCAGAGGCTTTTCCCGCCGAGCGCTTCCAGTTCATCGTGCAGCTGCTTCGGCGTCACCTCGTCGCCCTGCCACGTCTCGTCGGAGATTGTTCCGTAGATCAGCAGTTCCGCTTCCTCAGCTGATCCAGCTTCGTTGCGGATTTTCCAACATTTTTTCATTCCTTTCGCTATCTCCTTTCCCTTCGTCCTCCCCTTCAGTGCCCGAAGGCCTCGGAGCGGGCGAGGTACTTTCCTGTTCGGTGATACCGAGCTCCTCCATCTTATCTTTTTCATAGGCGAGTTGTGCGAGGTTGTCCTCGTAGTCACTCCCTGTCATCTCTGCCGCCTCCCTCTCGCGCGTGGAGAGTCCGTAGAGGACGCGGAGGTGTGAGCCGGTGACATCCTTCATGGGATCGAGGATGGACATCGCAGGGCCGAACCACTCCGCATTGCACCATGCGTTGCGGATGAGCGGGTCGTCGAAAAATCCCGGCGCGTCAATCCTCCCTGTCGCCACGGCCTCCGTCAGCCACGCCTCGTAGACCGGCTGGCAGAAGTCACGCGAGAACCACACGCGGCGAGCCTTGAACTCATCCCACGCCTGCAATAGCGCGGCACGGCTCGCGCTATACGAGGAGGTAAACGCCTTGGTCAGCACCTCGCTCGGGATATTGAGCGCCGCGCCGACCTGTTTGATGAGCTCGTCGAGGAACGGCTTAAACGTGCTCTGCGCGTTGCTCGCATCGACCGCCTTGACATCAACGCCTTTCGGCAGTGCGTTGAGTGTTCCCGCGCCGAGCGCATACTCGCCGACATCGACGATCGGGGCTTTCTCGCCTTCTGCTTCGCTTCCCTCATAACTCCCGTACGGACTTCCCAAGACATCGCCGACGTCCATATTCGTTGCGTTCTGTGTGAAGAAGAGCGAGAAAAACGTCTTGACGATGGCGGACGCAAGCTCTGCCGTCGTGTACCTCGACACTTGCTTGAGCGTCTCGATAACCGGCGCGAGGTAGGGCACACCGCGGAACTGGTCCGCCCGCACGTCGTGACAGATCTGCAGGATGTTCGGCATGCCCGTCCTGGCCCCGAACGCCTCCACGCGCTGCCATTCGACGATGCCATCGACGTCGATGCGGTCAAATGGCACCTTGTTGCTCACCCAATACGCCGCGACAGCGCCATCGTCGTTGACCTCCACGCCGGACACAATGCGGTTCCCGTTGCTCGTATTGCGCATTTCAACAGATGAGAGCCCGTACGGCGCCGTGTTCCCCGAGAGCAGCGGATTGCTTACGCGGTTCGCCTCCAGCACCTGCAGCCGCAGAGAGTACGGCATCCACGCTGTCGGTTTCTGACGGCGGAAGAGCGTGAAGGCGTCCCCGTCTGTCAGATATGCCGTATAGGCGATGTACTGCAAGTCGTAAAAATTATTACGGCGATAGATATCGCAGTCTTTCGACGATGCCCACATCTCAAATTCCTGCCGTACCCGGCGGCTCCACTCCCGCCCCTCGTCCGGCGAGATGCCAAGGATGCGGCATTTGAGCCGCGGGAAGAGTGTCAGCCCTGTCCCCACGGCGTTGAGTGTGCTGGTGCCGATGGCCGCCGCGCCGATGGGCGTATTGATGGCCTCATCGCTTGCGCGGTTTCTCAAAGTCAAGAGATTGCGGTCGATATCGCTTTTCGATGACAGCTTGATGGGGAACCACGACTTCAAGATATTCGATTGCAGGTTTGCTCCGCCGCCCGAATATCCGCTGTTTTCTATCCGTTTGCGCGTCCGCCCGCTCGGCGCCGCCCGGTTTCGTTTTCTGCTCAATTCCTCACCTCCTCTCTAGTCCATGAACACAACACGTTTCGCCATGCGTCGCGTGTTTGTCTCTCCGTCTATGACAGCACCGCCCGCGATCAGGTCGTCAATGGCCGCCCTGATTTCGGACAAGTTCGCCCGCGTCAGCTGTCGATTGCCGATTGTGTAGCTCTGCCCCATCAAAACGGCCTTTTCCGCCTCGAGATACATGCAGAGGCGCTTGTTTTGTATACTGCTCGTCATGAAACCACCTCACCAAATATCCTGCCGGCGCGAAGTTCGTGCAATTCTGCCGCGCGGCCTGTTTCCTGCGTGCGCCGAACCGCCCGCCCCAATCTCTGGCGCTTCTGCCGAAGGCGCTATGAGAGTCTGTATCTTCTCCCAATCCGGATGGCAAGATTGCATGGCCGCGAGATTGTAAACACGCAAATCAAGCGGCTCATTGCGGATGGTTTTGTCGATTTGCTCCCATACCTCTCGAATCTGCCCGCCGCGCTTGACGATCTTCTTCTGCTCGGCAATGATGCCCTTGAAATAGAGCTGATCGTACCCGCGTACTGGCATTGCCTTGTCCCCGTCCAGGGGAAAGTGGAAATAGCGCGGGCCTTTTTCCTCGATGGCGAGGCGATTCATCACCATCTGTTTGCCATCGTCAACGCCGAGCATGACGAGCGGGAGCTTCGTGCCGTGCGCCCGCCCGATTTTGTAGTTGAGCGGGATCCCGGGGCCGCCCATGCCCTTGATGGGGAAACGCTGTTTCCCCGCGTTTTTTTCGCAGTATTTGTAGATTGCGCCCGTATAATGACCGCCCGAGTCGATAAATGTCCGCATAATTTTGAGTCCTACGCCGTTTTTGAACAGGTATGTCCTGTCCAAAACGTCGTCAAGCTCCCGCCAGGTGGCCGCTTTATCCGGTTCGCCGAGAATCACACCCTTGTTGATGCCCCAGCACTCCTCATCAGCGCCCCAGCCGCACACCTCATACTCGAAACGATTGTCCTGCGTATCGACGGCAGCCGTCAGCATGAGTACGCCGTCCGGCAGCTCTGCTCCGTACTGCTCCCGCCGCCGGAGGAAGATATTTTCATCCTCGAACGCGCCAAGCTGGCGATACGAGAGGCCGAAGCGCGTATTCATTACGACCTTCTCGCGCTCAGGATCCCCCTTCGCCTCGTACCACTCCTTCATGATGGACGGCCACTCGAGCCAAGGCGAGGAGAACGCGTTGACGTAAAACGACCGGATGCCATTTTCTATGGCGCGCGGATTCTGCGCCACGTATTTCTGTGGCGCGTCCTTCACCTCGCGCTCGCTGAAATCATGGCCACAGTCCGGGCAACGCCAGCGCACGCTCTTGACGAGTATCGTCAGGTGGCCGGACGGGCTCTTTACCTCTTGGTAATCGTCGTTCGGCACATACATGTCGAGGTAACTCAGCACATGGTACTCGCCACAGGACGGGCAGCGATACTGCCACTCTTCCTGCGTGCCTGCCATGTACTCGGCATCTATGCGGCTCGTTCCCTCGTTCGTCGGCGTCGAAAACAGCCCCATGACGCGATTCCAGAACGTCGTCATGCGCTTCGCCGCGAGATCAACCGGATCGCCCTCCGTCCCCGCAGAATCCGGGAAACGATCGACCTCGTCGGCAAGCAGCACGCGCACCGGACGCGAAGCAAGCCCCGCCGGACTATTCGCGCCACACATGATCAACCGCCCGCCAGGGAAAATCTTCGAGAGGATCGTGTTGTTGCCGTCTCGCGTCTTTGCAGTTCCGCTGCCGTCTTCGGTTTTGACGTTGTAAAACAGTCTGTTCAACGCGGTCGTATCGCGCAGCATCGGCGAAATTCGCGATTTTGAGTAGTCCTGCGCCATTTCGATGGTCGGCTGGATCATCATGATAGGGCACGGATCGAGGTGTGCAAAGCGCCCGATCACATTGTTCATGATGTCCGATTTGCCGATCTGAGCTGCGGACTTTACGACGACACGGCTTACACCGGGAGCCGTGAAAGCCTCCATGATCGCACGCTGATACGGCGCACGGTCTGTGCGCCATCGCCCCGGCTCCGCCGAGCCGTTTGAGATGATGCGATATGTGTCCGCCCACTCCACGACCGATGTCTTCGGTAGCGGCTTGAAGCCGCGTATCGAGGTATAGCGGTTGAGTTCACTCGCTGTCTTCATCTTCCGCCGCACCCTCGATTTCCTCCTGTGTGAAGATGTCTGGCGAATACTCCGCGAGCTCCTCGAGCTTCTCCTCGATTTCCCGCGTCATGACGGCGTATATTTCCTCTTTTTTCTTGCCCTCGAGCTGCGGAGCCAGCTTCGACGGCATGCCGAGGAGCTGTGTCCGCAGGTTCGAGTACTGCTCCGTCATGACAAACTCTACTGTACGGGCATCGTATACGCTGTGCTCCATCTTTGCCAAGCGCAGCTCAGCGATCTCGCGCTTCGTCTTCTCATGCTTCGCTTTCTCCTCCATGTAATCGATATCTTCTCCGTCCGCCCCCGACTTGCTCTTGAAATAGTTGATCAGACTGGCGACGAGATAGACGCCTCCGCTCGGTGACTCATCATCCTTGATGACAATCCCATCTTTGATGAGCTGACTCACACGCGGCTGCGTCACGCCAATGCAGCCCGCAAACGCCCGCTGTGTGACTGTGATGTTTTTCGGATTTCCGGAAACCTTCATCGTGCGTTTTCACCTCCTCCCGCTTATCAAAAAATCAGCTTTTCTCCATCGCCGCTAAATTGTTTGTTGTCTTTTGTGACCGGACGTGTCAAACAATAAATAAGCGCTAAAAAAAACTCATATCTAGACAATTTTCGGGGCCTCGGAGCCCGCGGGCGCTTCATTCCTCGCCGGAAGAACCTATAATATCCACTCCATGCGCACATATTGCAATGCGACGCACGAAGAACATACTATGCACTTTGCACGCATGTTCTTCGTGCGCACTACGAATCACGTTTCCGGTGATGGTATGGCTCGCGGCCGCGCATGAGGTCGATGTAGGTCATGTGCCGCTCACTCCGGCAGCGCCGCCCGACGCGATCCTCGTTGTATTTGCATCTCTCGTTGTCGCAATGTACTGCTGTCATTCCTTCGCCTCGATTCTGCGTACAGAAAAGCCCCGGCGCGTCTGCGTCGAGGCTTTTCCGCTCTATGTGTAAAGGGATTTCTCTGTCTCCCGGTTGCCCGGGCTTGCTCTTTTATTATCGTACTACGGTTTTACGGCCTTGAACTACAGTAGTTCAAAAAAATTTACAGCCGCGCTTGTATGCGATGAGCCGCGTGAGGTCCAGTATCTCGTCCCACCACGTGTAGAGCGTCGTGTCGCTCGGACAGAAACGCTCCTCCGTCCCGCCGTATCTTGCGGCCATTGCCCGCGCGTAGCGGTATCGGACGTAGTTCGCCCAGTTGATGACGTTCGTCTTTCTGTGAGCTTCACGCCGGAGCGAGAGAAACAGTAGCTTTTTCTCCGACAACGTGCTCTGCATCGCCTCGACGGCCAACAGCCATTTCTCGGCTTCGTCCAGGTCCTCCGTCCGGACAACCTTCCATTCCGTCTGCGATCCACTCCCCGCCGGGCGTTTCAGCCCTGCCGGTCCTGGCAGCTGGTCGCGGATGTACTTGATGTTCTCGTAGTACTCCTTCTTCCGGCTCGCGTAGTTGAGCACCCAGAGTTTCACCGTTTCTTTGTCTCGCGCGAGTTCCGCGCAAATATCCTCGTCCTTCTCCGCCATGTGTGCGCCTCCTGTCTTTCCGCTCAGTCCATTCCTTCCCGCCCGTCTGCTTCCTTCGCCCAGCGGAACGTCCGGTGCATGCCGCTTTCGTCCAGCTGATGGTTGCAATAGTTTCTCACTGTGTCCCGGCCATAGAGATTCCTTGCCGCAGCGTCTTTGAGCGTTGCATATTGCTTGACGATAGCTCCGCTCTGGATGTCGACGACGGCTATTCCTTTGCTGCTACTCATTTGTCTCCACCTCTAAGTTTTCGGCATTCCACCTGCTCTATGTATCCGCTGTCAATCCATGCTTGCGCGAGGACGTCGCCGCTCTTGATGGTATGTCCGCAGACGGTTGCGGCTTTTCCGGCGATAGATGCGTCCCGCGCAACTCTCGCGGCTTTTTCTGTCCAGACGTATATGCTCATGTTCTTATGCTCCTCTCTTTCTTTCCTCGCGGCTCTCCCCACGCAATCCGTTCGTACACAGCCACTTGCAGGGGATAGCCTTCCTCCGTTCGCCCGCAGTACGAGAGCGGCTTGATGACGGCATAGCCCGGCAGCGGGATGATCTCGTCGCGGTACGTTTCCGCCCGCGTGACGCAGGTCTTTTTCGGCTCGCGCCGGATGAGATTGCGGCTCGGCATGACGCGCCCGCTGCCGGTTTCCGCGTCAACGTCTTCTTTTGTGAAGTATTCCATGAGTTTTTTGGCATCCATCATGCCGCCCTGGTAGATCTCGATGCGCACTTTCCCCTCCGGCCATGCGGCTTGTACTTTCTGCATCTCCTCCACGGAGAGCGCCGGGATGAGGATGTGAGCATGAGGACGTCCTTTGCTCTTGAGGTTTTCCAGTACGGAGATATACTTGAGTTCCTTCCCGCCGCGATGGAAGATTCTCCGCAGCCTCTTCTTGAATGCCTCGAAGTCCTTTTTCACCTGCTCGGGCCCTGCCGGTTTCTCGGCGTAGGTCAGCGTGAGGTAGCTGTCCCCTGCCGCGAAGTTGTCCAGGCAGAGACGCGTGAACTTCTCTGCGCGGTATTTCTTGTTGATCTTCTCCTGGGAGAGCGGCGTCTCTTTCTGCCGCGGCGCTCTCTTTTCTTTCTGCTTCGGGCTCAGGGGCATTGCTCGAAGGGAGTGGTACTTCTTCTCGATGATGTATCTCCCGTCCAGGGATCCCCATCTTGATCTCATATACATGCCCTTTGCCCTCCTTGATTTTTTTGGATGATGGTCGGTAACGTAATTCCTTTATCAAGGGATGGCGGGGGCTCGCGCCCCCATCTTCTCCCTTGTTGAGTTTTTCTCTATTTATATAGTAGAAATATCGCGTCCGGCTTCCCACTCGCGGTAGAGTTTGAACCAGTCCGCCGCGTCCATGGTGATTTTCCATCGGGTGTTGTTCCGGCGATGCGCGACGATCGGCGCCTCGTCCCTTCCCGCTTCTACCGCGTCGCGTTTCGCCTGCGTGAGCGCATCGTCAATGTTGAGGTGCTCGACACGCTTGACCTCAATGTGAATGCCAGGCAGGCCGATGCAGTCCGCTGCCTCGCCCGTCTTGCCGCAGTACTGCGCCGTCCGGCGCACGTCGTATCCCTCGGCACGGCAAAGGCGGGCAAACTCCAGCTCGCCGGCCTTGCCCTTGGCCCTGCTGTTTGTCATGTTCTCACCTTCCTAGAACAAAGAAAGCAGCGTAAACGCTCTTGATCATGTTTTACACTCCCTTCTCGCTGGTGCCGGTGCCTTCGTTGAAATCACCAACGTCGTCGAGATCCCAATCAATTGGGCACGATCTGAGTCGGCACCCTCCCCAGGAATTCAAAAAGGAGCACCCGCGGCATCCGCGCGGATGCTCGGCGCAGTATGCCTGCACCTTTCGCAGTGCCTTGACAAGCATATCCACTCGATGCTTCCGCGCGCACTTCGGGCAGCGCTTCATCGGCTCTTTTGGCCTGCGGATGCGGTTGTAGCGAAAAGTCCGGCCGCAGTCCATGCAGGTTGCTTCAATCACCATTTCAGATTTCTCCTTTCCTCGTGTACTCTCTTCGCCTCGGCTTCGTCCTGGTCGATTTGTCGCGTGATCTCCTTCCACACCTTTGCGATGGTGCAGACAGCCATGATCAGGCCGACACTCACCGCTACCAGGAACACTGTGAGTGCGATCCAGGCAGCGGCGACTGCCGCCTGGGCAAATGTCGCGTCGGTCATGCCTGTCCCTCCCCTCTTGCTTTCTCCGTCGCGTAGGCCATCATGCAGCGCATGGCGGCGTTGATGAGATGCGTATCCTTGCGATCACCGGCGCGGTAAAGATTCAGATGGCGCATGGCGCGGGCGGCGTGCTCCTCAGGCGGGATCTGCCGCCATGTCTCGCCCGGGTGCTTCTTGGCGCCTGCCGTGAGGCCGCGCGCGACAGCCTCCAGCCAGTTGGCGTCGATGTAGCGGTATTCGTCTTCTTCGGTGTCTTGCGGATACGGTTTTGCCGATTTCGCGCTAGAATCGCTTCTGCGGCATTCCTCTTTTTCAGTTTCCTCTTCTTCCGCCGGGTGTTTGCCAAAAAACGCAAGCAGGATCTTTTCTGATTCGGCGGTCTGCTCGTAGCAGTTGTCCGCATTGTAAAGCGGGCAGCACTCGCAATCATCATCAAAAATGTTACGCGCCTGGCATATCAGGTCTCGCGCTGCCTTATACTTATCCGATTTCATGTTCATTCCTCCATTCAGAAAGGCGTAACGGCGCGATTTCCTGCCGCATGGCGGCGTATTCTCCCTTGATGTTTTCAAAGTGCCGCGCGAAGGCTTTCTCCGCCGTCGTGCGTGCGTCGCGTTCTTTCTCGAGGGCGGCGATTTTCTCCCGCAGTTCCTTGACGGTTTCGCTCTCGTCCGTCGGCATGACGTCGATTGGCGCTTCCTCGGCCTCTTTCAGCCGCTTGCGCAGGTCTTCGATCTCCGCCTCATGGTCTTCCTGTAGGCTGTCGAGCTTCTGACGGAGCTTGTCGCTCTTGTCGATGGCGTTCTGCGCGGCTTCGTTCGCGAGGTCGGCCTCCTGACGCCATTTGTCAAGGCCACGCTTCGCCTCGTCGCGCTCTTTGATTGCTTTCTCCAGTTCGCGCTTGCTCATGTCGGCGAGATCGCCTTTGTGCTCTTCCATGAAGTTCATGCACTCTTCTTCATCTTTGATGCTCATAAGGGCGACGAGCTGCGAGCGGTTGAGCTTTGCGACGAGCGCGGCGTCCGGTTCTTTGCCAAACAGTTTCGTCTGCCCCGATCCGAAGCGCTCCCAGACGCTCATGATGAGCTGCGCCGTGCGCTCTGAGTAGTCGACGTTCTGCTGCAGCCAGTATCCCCAGCCGCCGTGCGGTACGACGGCTTTCGCCTCGGTGAGGCGCTTACCGATCTCGAGTGTCGCGTTCTTGACGGCGGCGCGCGTCTGTTCTTTGATGGTGTTGATCTCCGTCGCAAGACGGGCGAGCTTGATGGCCTCATCCTCTTCTGCTTCCTGCGGTGCCGTGTCTGTCTTTGTAAGTGCGGTTTCTTCCATGTGTCTGCTCCTCCTTATCCGGCTATGCCGATGGGTTTGATCTTCTCGGCCTTAAATTTTTCGACAAACGCCTGTACATCCTGCGGCAAGTCGGCATTGAACGCCGCCCGCGCCTGGACGATGCGCGTTCCGTCTGCTGCGATTTCCATTGTGCCAAGGCGTTCGTTTGTTGCCTCGGCACGGATGAATACGACGATGGTGCTTCCCGACGCGACGCGCTTGACATACGTACCGACGCAGTTGTGCATGGCGTTTCCCTCGTCGATGAGCTCTGTGAGCTTTTCCGGCACGCGGATCGTGATGCCGTCCGCCGCGAAGCGATATCGCCTCTCGACAGCCGCGCGGTGCTTTTCCCAGTCGCCGTCCTGCGCCTGTGCCTCTTTCCGCTTTTTCTCCTGTATCTCGAGCGCCATTTTGGTGTGCAGGTGCTCCAGGATGGCGTCGTGAGCGCGGTCGGGGTTGCGCGGAAAGAGGTTGCTCTTGGATGTCAGATCTACATCCATATCTCGGCACATGCTGATGTAGTCGATGTAAATCTCTTTGCGGCATTTCGTCTTTTTGAGATACCGCATGACGCGGTCGGGGGGCAACATCCGGCAAGCTGTGATACAGCTGCGAGCCGTATCCCGTCACGGTCATGTCCGGCAGGAGTGTCTGCTGGACGCCTTTCTTGCGGAGCTCCTGCCATCCCTTCAGTATGTCAGGCGTCAGGCACGCCCCCGGTCTCGCATCATGCAGCCACATTTTTTCCTCTTTCGTGAGTGCGCCACGCAGTACGGCGCGGAGCGTCTTGCCGCGCCAGTTGATGAGTTTCGGATAATGGTTGGCGCGGATCACGGCGTCTTGCGTCCGCCATCCCATCTTCGCGAGTGCTTCCGACGCAAACGGGTACTCCGCAATTCTGTTGAGCACCTTCAGCGCGCCGTCATTTTCCATGGATGCCACGCGGCTGTGTAGTGACAGCGCGTCCCACGTATAGCGAAACGGCGTCCCTGCGATGGCGCGGGAGATGGACGCGTCGTCTACACGGATTAGCGGGAGGGTGCCCGTACCCATGCCGCTGTAGCATCCCCATCGGGCATGCGGGCGCATCACATGATCCAGTGTGACGCCCGCCGCCGCCCGGCGGCCGCTCGACGGGCACGCCATAACGCCGCCCTCTCCGTAGCGGAAAATGCTCACGCTGTCGAGCGCCACGACAGGCCGGATGCGCCAGGGCATGACGAGCTTCCAGCCGCCCTCCCGGTTCACTTTTTTTCTGTGCCAATACACCGACGCGTAGGTGGTCACAGCTATCAGTGCGCCGTCAGCGTTTGCGTACTGACAGACAATCACCCTGTCATGCAGGCGCGAGTAGCCGCGCCAGCCGTGGATCTGCTCGCCGATACTCCCGCAATATGGGCAGGTGGTTTCTTCCCGATGATGGCTCACGTCCAGCCGGATGAAATGGTGGCAGTGCGAACACCACGCGATGTGGCGATGGCGCTTCGACATGACAAAGAGGTATGTTCTTAGTACCCCCTCCGCCTTTTTCTTCCACGCCGCCATACGATGCGGCGTGGCGTAGCTGAGGATTTCCTCCGGTGTTTCCGGGAGATTCTTCTTTTTCTTCATCCCGCGCCTCCTCATCCAAGCAGCGCGTCGAGGTCGAGGCTCGCCACGGCGTCCTTTTCCCGCTGCTCTTCCGGCGGGTTTGGCGGCTCTGGCGCTGCCGTCTCCGCAACCGGGTGCGTTTTCTCCATGCCGTGCGGTCGGAACTGCGCCGCAAGTGCGCCGAAGATGCTGCACATCAGACCGCCCTCGATGAGCGCGTCCGCTTCTTCGTCTTTGATGCCGTAGTAGTCAAGCATCCACTTGACTTCCTGTTCCGGCGCGGCGTTGACGGAATTCTGATGCAATTCCCGCGCGCACGACCGGATGTGCTCGTAGCATCCTTTCGTGTCTTTGCCCTCCGCGAGAATGTGTTCCGCCGCGCCCTCGTCGTACTCGATCCAGGCGAGCAAGAGGCGCTGCAAGACTTCCTGCGGCGATCCGTGTTCGAAGCTGTCCTTCTTCACTTTCTCAATAGCTTCCTGACGCATTCCCATGGCGGTTTCCTCCTTCTTTCCTGTTGTTCTTGCGCTTTTTATGGTGCCGTCTCTCGATGAGGACGAGCTCCAGGCGGCACCGCCTTTTCCCGTCCTTCGATGGTTCGTTGACGCGGCGGCGGTATGCTGCCGTGAGCATGTACTGCACGGTGTCTCGTTTGATATGCCGGGCGCGGGCGATCTCGTCGAGCGTTCCGTCCATGATGTTTTCTTCACCCTTGTAGAGGGCGTAGATGTTCTCATTCCGGCAGGCTCTTCCCCCTGCGTTCATATTGTAGTCCTCCCTTTTCCCTGCTATAATACAGGGGATCACTTTGTGTTTCTTTTCATCAGGGCCGCCCGAAAGGCGGCTTTTTTCTTTGCCCGTTCTTTGGCCTCCGCCTCCTCCCGTTTCGGATTGCGCGGCATGCGAAAATGCGGCTCCTGGAGCGCGTAGATTCCTTTCGCACCGCCGTTCGGCGCGAGGATGCTCTTGTCGACTGGGCCGAGGAGCTTGTCGAGCTCGTCGAGTTCTTCTTTTGTCGCTTGCCGCACGCGGCACTTCCCCGGCGCGACGGTGCCCGCGCGGTTTGTGACCACGATGAGGCGCGATGGGTCGACGTTTGCTGTGTAATATTTCGTCATGGCCGCACCGCTCCAATCTGCATCGCCGCCAGGCCGAGCAGGCCGATGGTCACGAGCACGCGCCCGACGATCTCCCAGCCGTAGTTTGTGAGCCACGGCAGGCCGTATTTCTTGATCCGCTCCATCCTTTGCCCTCCTACATCGTGATTTCCAGATCGCACTCGCTCTTGAGTGCCTTGATGATGCCCTTCTCGTCCAGCAGCTTAGCGTTCATCTCGTCGGCCAGCGCGTTCATTTCATCGATGAAGCGCGAGAGCCGCTTGTTGCCAAAGCCGAATTTATCGTGCAACAGCCAGAGCGACATGAGCAGCCGCCCGCTCGTTGCCTTCTCCGTGGCATCGCGAGCACCTTTCCGATACATCTCCTGCGCAAAGTACTCGATATCGCCCAGCGTCCGCAGTACCGGCGTGTGGCGCTGGATATTGCGCAGGGCCTCCGGCATTGGTTTTCGTCCCATATCACTTACCTCCGTTCAGGAACTTGAGCGCGCGCTCGAGCGTCTTTGTCCAACGCTCGACGTCCTGCGTGTTCACGACTTCCTTCATCGCCGCCATGCCGTCCATGACGCTCTGGATTTCAAAGGCTGCATTCGCCAGCCTGTATTCCGTGCGTGCCGCGATGCTATGTGCTTCGCTGAGCACATCGAAGATAGTCCTTTTCTCCTTCATTGCCGCCCGCTCCTTTCTCTCTGCCAGTCGTCGCTCGAAGCGCCGCCCGCGTTTGCATGCTCTCACCTCTCAAACACCGCCTTTGCGAATGTATAGCCGAGGAAGCTCAGCCATGCAAGTGCGCCAAAAAAGCAACACACTTCTTCGACTACTCTGCCAATCCGCCGCCGGATGCGTCTTTCCTGCCATTTGCGGGCGATCGCCCGCCGTTCCCAGATATTCATGCGTTTTCCTCCTCTACAAAGAGCTGCCCCTGCGCCCGATCGCCGTCGATGTAGCGCATACACTCCGACTCGAGTCTCGTGTATGCCTCCTTGAGCTCGTCGACGAGCGGCAGCCATGGGCTGTGGAGTGCGAGGGGACGGCCGCTGCGCTGCAGGATCACCACACCGCCGATTCTGATGACCTCCGGTGTTTTTGGCTCGTAGGCGATGTCTGTCACCTCGACGCTTCGCCCGACTACCGCCGCGTCCATCATGATCTCGCAGCCGTCGATGAGGTAGAGCCCCATCGTCTCGATAGCCGCCTCCAGTTCCGGGCGCGGCATGTCGTTCGACGCGAGCGCGTGGCGCTCCCATGTCGTGCCGTTCTCCGACTCGCCCCATTCGAGAGCGTAGGTTGTTCCCTTCTTCTCGCTGAACGCGATTTTGATTTTCTTTAGCTTCCTCATCATGCCGCTCCTTCCTTGCTCGGCTTCTCGACGAAGAGCGCGATGTCGATGCGCGTCTCATCGAGTGCCTGCTGCAGCTCCTCGTCCGTCGTGATGCCCATGTCGTGGAGCTTCTGTTTCAGGGCTTCCGCCCGCTCGTGGATCGTCATGGCCATGACCTCCTTCTGACTTCGCAGGTTGCCGCCTGCGGATACATCTGCCAGCCTCATCATTTGTCTTTGTGGCAATATGCGCTGATGGCGCATACGTGCTTGCAGTAATACTCGATGAGCTCGGGAGCGTTGTACTCCTTTGCCATCACGATGACCTCATCCTCATGCGGCAGCCGGATGCCGCGCTCGATCTGGTAGAGCCGCGTCGAGCCGATGCCGATGACCGCGCCCGCGCTCTGCCGGGACTCGAACGCCGGGTCTTTCTCAGCCGCCCGCACGCGGGCCTCATAGTATGGCGTATCGTTCATATGCCTTCCCCCCTTAATTTCGCCCATACTTTTGTGCTATACTCTCCCTGTAAGGGAGGTAATGGTATGATTCCCTATCAAGATTTGTCTGAACTTGATCTCCAACTGTTGAATGCGATTTATCAAAATCAGCCCATCTCCGTCAAAGAACTAGACTCTCTGCTGCAAAACCAGCATACTGTCAGACTACGCATCAAGCTTCTTGCTGAGCCTGATTGGGTTCCCGGCATTCGCGGCATGAAATTTGCAGTTGACAACACATCCTATGTCTCTTTTGATGATACAGGCGCCGTCCGAACGACCGAACTCGGTAAGAGAGCGGTCGAGGAATGGCACTTGCAAAAGAAGGAGGCATCTCGAAAGCTGTGGGAGATCAGGCTATGGAAGTTTTTCCCTATCTGTATTTCATTGCTGGCTCTCATTGTTGCAATCGTATCACTGCTAGAAGCATTGCACTGGATACACTTAGAGCAATGAGTGAAACAATCGTGCTGATTGCCTCCAGTCGATGCTCTCGCGCGCTATCGCGCAGCCATATCAACCATTGAAGTTTTCTCATTTTCTTCAACCTCCTTCATCCCATGCCTGGCCGCGTATGCTGCCAGGTCTTTTCTTTGGCGATCTCTAGGTATACGCCATGAGACAACGCCGCGTAGCGTTTCAGTAGCTCGGACATAGCCATATGCTTTTCGGTGCTTATGGTTATGTCCATTTTTATGCCGTCTTGGTTTTGATGACTGGAGAACGTGTATCCTTGCTCCTGCATCTGCTCACCTCCTTTCTCCCGCCCGCGCGCATCTGCGAAGGTTTGTGGGAGAAAATATCGGTACAATATAGGTGGGGAAATTTATGCAGTTTTGCTTTTATTGCGGCTTGACACTTCAAAAGTGTTAAATACATCAAAAAAAATTTCTTCCATCGGAATACCAATATCTTCTTCCAGCTGTTTCATGACCTCTACTCGCGGCTTTGCTGTCCCATTCTCCCATCTTGACCACACCTGTTGAGAAACATGGTATATTTTCCCCATTTCCTCCTGTGATCTTTTCCCTCTATACGAAATCAATGCTTCGCGTTTCATTTTATTCACCTCGCTAATTAACGCCTTAAAAGTGTTTTTCTATCTGCTTATATACTAACACTTTTAAGGTGTTGTGTAAAGTGTTTTTTCGCTTTTGCGGTGTTTTTGTTTTACGCGTGTAAAGTGTAGAATAAAAATAGGAGGTGTTACCATGACATCTAATTATAAATTTTCATCTATCATGAAGTCCTTACGCGAAAGCCAGAATCTGTCGCAGGAGAAATTGGCCGACATTCTTAACGTAGCGCAACAAACCGTAGGAAAATGGGAAAGAGGTATTACTGTCCCGCGTCAACCCATGCTAATAAAAATAGCCAAATATTTTCACGTCAGCACCGACTACATTTTAGGGCGTACCGATACCCCCGACGCCTCCCCTGCGCCACCCGCGGCAAGCGCCCCGCCCATCACGCCGCAGGACAGGGAGCTGCTGCGCAAGTATCACGAGCTCGATCAGCGCGGCCGTCAGGCTGTCCTCGATACCATCGAGCGGGAGCACAGCTACACCGCGCCCAAAGCGGAAGACGCGGGAACGTGATCTACACCGATCCCCGCCTCTGGCAATCAAAAAAGCCGCCCGAGCGGCGGCGGTGAAAGGAACATCGTATGGATAACATCATCATCTATAACACAGACGACGGCGCGGCCAGCGTCAAGCTCTATGCCAATGGTGGTACGGTCTGGCTCGCCCGCGCGGAAATCGCGGCTCTCTTCCAGAAAGACCGCTCGACCATCTCAAAGCATATCAAGAACATCTTTGCCGAGGGCGAGCTGGATGAGACGAACAATGTGCATTTTTTGCACATTGATAATTCCAAGAAACCGGTCGCCTTCTACAGCCTTGACGTCATCCTCGCCGTCGGTTTCCGCATCCGCTCCCCGCGCGGCACACAGTTCCGCCGCTGGGCGAATACGACGCTCAGGGAATACTTGCAGAAAGGCTTCGTCATCGACGACGAGCGGCTGAAGAATCCAGATGGCCGCCCGGACTATTTCGACGAGCTGCTCGCCCGCATCCGCGACATCCGAGCCAGCGAGAAGCGATTCTATCAGAAACTGCGTGACCTTTTCGCACTCTCCTCCGACTATGACAAGACAGATCAGGCCACGCAGCTCTTCTTCGCTGAGGTGCAGAATAAGCTCATCTATGGCGTGACTGGCCAGACGGCCGCTGACCTCGTCATAGCGCGCGCCGATGCCTCAAAGCAGAACATGGCCCTGACTTCATGGAGCGGCAGCATCGTCCGAAAACGCGACATCATCATCGCGAAGAACTACCTCACCGCCGACGAAATTGACACGCTGAACCGCCTCGTCACCATCTTCCTAGAGAGCGCCGAGCTGCGCGTCAAGATGCGCAAAGACCTGACGCTTCCCTACTGGCGCGGCACCGTCGACAAGCTCCTCGAGGATCACGGCGTCCCCGCCCTCACTCATCGCGGCAGTCACTCCCACGATGAGATGGTCCGCTACGTCACCGACGTCTACGCCCGGTTTGACGCCCGCCGCAAGAAGTCCGACGCCCGGCAAGCCGACGCCGACGATTTTGCCGCGCTCGAGCGCGAAGTCCCACAGATTGAACACCGCAAACAGTAATCCTATTCCCACGCTCCCAGAGACTCGAAGCGGAAGACGCGGGAGCGTGATCTACACCGATCCCCGACTCTGGCAATCAAAAAAGCCGCCCGAGCGGCGGCAGTGAAAGGGAGGATGTTATTTTGAGACGATCTTATATCAACTCTACTTCTTCAATCTTGAACCGGCCACCATTCAGTTCCCCTGCAATGATGGCCATCCTCACGCAGGCCAACAGGACGGCCCAGCTTGGTACTGTCGCTTATCCGACTCCCGCTCAGTTATCTGCAATCACGAGCGTGCAGGAGCTGATTGAACCGATCTTGCGGGTGCAAGATCAGTTTGCTGGTGTGAGCACGGCGGCAGATTCTCTCGCAGAATGGGCGAATTCATTGCGGCAGGCCGCTGATCCGCTACAAGGCATCCGTTCTGCCCTCTCAGCCATCGACAGCGAGCAGTTCCAAATCTTTTCCAGCGCAGTCTACGGGGCGCAAATTGCAACGGCAATCCAGCCGGCGCTACGATACCTAAAACAGGAGCATCCGGATGTATATCAGGAAATCGCGCCGGCACCAAACACCCGCCCACGGAAGAAGACGCATATTCGACGTCGCGCGCTTGAAAGTGCTGAGCGGCTTGCCATCCAAGCCAACGTCTCGCTCATTCAGTTTGACGCCCAACTGAGGAATATGCCCTTAGGGAAACTATCGTTTTACCTGGCTATCCTTGGCGAAATCAGTGATGCGGCGCCGGATGATATTGCACAGTCAATTCATATCCTTGTTGCCATCTTTATGATTTCGTTCGTAATAAGCAATAAAGGTTACAACCATGAGCACGAACCCGAGTAGGTTGTAGGCTGTTTCCCCTACATCGGCAGACAGTTTCAATATTACTTCTATGTGTCGAAATCCTATAAAAATAATGGTCAGATAAACCGCGATGTCGACCATGATTTGCACACCTCTCCCTCTTCGCGTTCCCCGTTCCTTTATCATGCCACATTCCCTTTCTCATAGTCCCAAAGCAAGCTATGTCCCCGACTAGCAAGACCGCCCGATAGGCGGTCATGAAAGGATGTGATTATGGTGATTATCACAAATCAAAATCAACAACCAGAACGTCGTGATGGTTATCAGAGCCCGAACACTCCGCCGCGTCCGACTGCTCCACCCTCTCGCCCGCCGCAGGCTCCTTCGAAGCCTTCCCCCCGTCGCCGTTGAGCCATTCCGGCGGGTACTCTGTCTCGGTGATGATGATCCCGTTGGAAGCGTTGACATATGTCTGCACCGTGTTGTATAGGTACGAGCCCTTCTCCCCGTCTTTGACACGTTGCCATTCTTCTCGGTATTCCGGGTATTCTACGAGGGAGAGCTCCTCTCTTTCGTCTTGCGGATCGTTGCAGGCGTCAAAGAATCCCACGGCGATATCTTCCCCGTCTTTCCTGACGATGAGGAAGTGCGCTTCCCCGTCGTTGAACAGGTGGTGAAACAGGCTTCCGTCTTCCCAGCGGATATTCTTCCCGCGCGACGTGTTGATCGCGTTGCATTTCCTCAATATCCAGTCAGAGAGGAACAGCGACCATGCCGCGCCGGATATGATGCTCGTGGCAACAGAAACGGCAACGAGTGCCGCGTAGAAGGATGGCGGCATCTCGCCGCCGGCGGCCTGCCGCATGGACACGCCGCCCGGCAGCCATATAAGGCTCGCGCTCATCGTGACAAGCACGCTCACGATGGTATAGGAGGCGTACGCAAGCGCCAACGATACGCCGGTTTTCTTCGTATGCGTCTTGCCTAGTTTCTCAGCCGTGTTGATGGCCAGGAATCCCGGCATCAGTGTCAGCACCGCCATGATGTATTTGTCCATGTTATCATCTCCTCGCCGATTCCCGCTATTTTCTCTATCATACCACATTCCCGCCCCCTGGCAAACAAAAAGCCGCCCGAGCGGCGGCTTAAAGTGCATGATGTAATCACGATACAGATTCTATTTTTTCGACGATCAGGCGCTGCACCCATTCCGGCGGCATGCGGCGGCCGGCATTCCAATCTTGAACCGTGCGATACGGAGCGCCGAGGAGTTCCGCGAGCTTCTTGATGTTAAGACTTGCTTTTTCCCTGGCGTACTTGATGGGGTTGTTTTCCCGATCCATCACGTCCTGATACGCTACAGTGTCAGCGGCTACCAGCGTAACGATATCGTCAGGCTTTCCTTTCTTCACGGCGTCCATCGCCGATGCCGCAGGGATCGCCTCGCCCTCGTGTTCCGCAGACCAGAGCATCAGGTTTAGGGCGTCCGCCGCATTTTCAAGCGCTTCCGGCAGGGTTGCTCCATCTGTAAAACAGTTTTCCAGATCCGGGAATGCGACGTAGTACGTTTTATCCTCCTCGCTCCAAGAGATAAGGGCCGGATATGCGTATTTCATGATGATTCCTCCTGAGCGGCGGCTTTAAATCACTGTGCGATATTCAGCTCTCTGCAGATGGCGTTCTGCAGGACGTTCGAGAAATTCAGATTGTGCTCCCGTGCCAAGCTGTCCATCCATGCGGGGATAGATACGCTCTTGCGAATAGCTCTTGTGTCAACTTTCTTGCTGTATGCGAGCGTATCTGCGCGGACGAGCGCTACCATTGAGCCTTTCGGCACGTCGAGCGATACAATCGGCGTCGGCGGTTTGATATTCATGTGTTTTTCTTCCATCGTGAGGAGCATCAGATTGAGCACGTCATCAGCATTTTCGAGCGCCTCTTCCATCGTGGCTCCATCCGTCCGCGCTCCCTCTACATCCGGAAAGGAAACGATGATTCCATCGTCTTCCTGCGTTAAAATGGCCGGATATACGTATTTCATAACAGCATTCTCCTCTGTCTTTACTTATAGTAACACAGCCAAGGGGATTGCTCCCCCCTGCTGTGTTACTTCATCCGGATTCCTGCATCTTTTAGAATCCCCTTGAGGGTTCCCGTCCGTACCTCCTCTTTGGCGTGACGTCCAACCGAGAACAGCTTCCCCGTGATGGGGCTTTGGTAGATGTCATGGTTTGCGCCGTTCCTTACCAAGTAGCACCCGTTCTTCTTGAGCAATCGTATGAGTTCGGCGGTTGTCATCTCATCACCTCTAGTATTATTTTACATAATATTACACAATTTGTCAACTGTTTTATGTAATATTATGTAATATCTCCATATCCCAGCCGTATGAACTTCTCCAACCATCCTGACGCACGCATCGGCGTGCGCGCGGCCGCCCGCGGCTCTGCTACAATGAGCATAGATACATCTGCCAGTCTCCGAGAGGAGGCAGCTCTATGCCAAGAGCACAAAAGGCGGCGATTTACTGCCGCGTGTCCACGCTTCATCAGGTGGACAGGGATTCCCTGCCAATGCAGCGGCAGGATATGATAAACTACGCGAAGTACGTCCTCGGTATCGAGGAGTATGAGGTGTTCGAGGATGCCGGGTATTCCGGCAAGAATACCGATCGCCCGGCGTTCCAGGCGATGATGGAGCGCATCGAGTCCGGCGAGTTCTCGCATGTGCTGGTCTGGAAGATCGACCGCATCAGCCGCAATCTGCTGGATTTCGCGACGATGTACGCGCGGTGCAAGAAGCTCGGCGTGACGTTTGTCAGCAAGAACGAGCAGTTCGATACGTCCACGGCGATGGGCGAGGCCATGCTCAAGATCATCCTCGTCTTTGCCGAGCTGGAGCGCAATATGACGAGCGAGCGCGTGCTTACCGCTACGACCGCGAGACGGATTCTTTCTCCATCCGCGATGATGAGGCGAAGGTTGCCCTGGAGCTCAAGGATATCTATCTGCGCACGCATTCCCTCACCTATACGGCCCGCCTGCTCAACGAAGCAGGCAGGCGCACGCGGCGCGGTTATGCATGGACGCCAGCCACCGTGGCCATCATCCTGCGCAGCCCCTTCTATCGAGGCACCTATCGCTACAACTACCGTGACGAGTCAGACACGACCTTTAGCTTCAAGGGGCAGCAAGACTGGATCCTGTGTGAGAAGCATCATCCGCCGCTTTTTTCTGATGCTGACTGTAAGCAGATTGATTTCTGGCTGAAAAAGAACCGCCGTCAGCACGGCAAGGCCACCCACACGCAGAGGAAGCTCGTGCATATCTTCGCGGGGCTGATCCGGTGCGGTGCCTGCGGGAGCAACTATATCGCCTCGATCTCCCGCGCCCGCGCTTCCGGGTATCGCCCCTCCATGTATCTTTGCGGGGGACGCCGCCGGAGCGGTACATGTAAGAATCGTTTCGTCAACGATATACTCGTTGGCAACTTTGTTTTCAACTATATCAGCAACATGATCCGCCTGCGCTCTGCCTTCCGTCCGCGCTGGACAGCGGCGCGGATCCAGAAGTTTCTCCTAGAAGGTGACGTTTTTGCGGGTGTCGCCCCATCAACCGATACCGTCCGGCGTGTGCGGGCCGTCTTGCTCGCCAGCGGCAGCGGGACCGTCAAATATCAGCCGTCCGGCGAAGCGCGTGTCAGTACGGCGGCGCAGGCCCGCAAGAAGAACCTGCAGGCAGAACTCGAGAAGAACCGCCGCGCGCTGTCCCGCCTCATGCATCTCTTTCTCTACGCCGAGGAGGAGATGTCGCAGGTCGATTTCCTGCGCGAGAAACACCGCCTGCACGATAACATCACGCGCCTGCAGGGCGATATAGAGAAGGAGCAACAGGCTTCCATCTTCGCCAGCTCACTCACGGACGAGGAGTTCCTTCAGAAAGCCGCCCGCCTGTTGTTCCAGGACGCCATGGCGCACGGCAATATTGATTTCCCCACGCTCGCTATGCGTGTCGGCAATCTTGAGCTCAAGAAATTCGTCAACGCCGTCGTCGAGCAGATCGTCGTGCTCGATGGCCACATCACGCAGATCACCTTCGCCAATGGTGAGACGCACACCTTCCTCTACCAATAAAAAAGGCCTCCCGCGCAGGGAGGCCTTTCCTATAGTCTTATTCTTCTTTCTGCTTGGCCGCTTCGCGATGGCGATCCAGCTCCTCGAGCTCTGCAACTTCCTTGTCTCGCTCCTCGTCGGGTTGTTTAGCTAAGCAGTACATTGCATCCCGCATCTTCATTTCCGTTCCAGTCTAGCAGAGCTGCATGAAAATTTATCGACAAAACGCAAATTCCGTTTTCTTCCCCATAAATAGCAAAATGCCAGCATCTGTGCTATACTTTCCATAGAGTAGCTGATGTGTCAACGCTCCCTCGCCGGGAGGTGATACCATGACGCCTTATGAAAAGCTCGCACTATTGCTGGCATTTCTGCAAGTGCTGATTGGCATTCTGCAATTGCTGAGGAATCGGTAAGCTTCCTCACATTGCGCCTGACTGAAAAGGGGTGATGCGACATGGTCAACGGCAGTCCCTTTTCACAGAATGACTTTGAGAGAGGGCTGACGCCACCAACATCAGCTGCTCTTTCTACGTATGATGATACCACATCCAGCCGTTTTTTTCAACGAAAAGCCTCGGGCACGCGCCCGAGGCTCTTCTTCATTCATTCCCCAAAAAGTCGTCTTCCTCTTCCCAGTCATCCGGCATGCCCTTGCAGAGCAGCACGGGGCAGGGCGCGTGGGCGAGGACGAAGCTCGACACGCTGCCGGTCAGGATGCCGCCGAGCGTGCCGAGGCCGCGCGAGCCCATGACGATGAGGTCGCTCTCCTCCTCCGTCGCCACATCCACGATGATGTCTCGCGCATCGCCGACTTCCACGCGCGTGTGCGCGCGAATCTCCGGCGGGATGACATGCATGAGGTCGGCGAGGAACTTGTACGCCGCGACCTGCAGCTCCGCCGGCACATACCCGCCGAGGCTCACCTGTTCGAACGCGGCGACCTCCTTGTTGTAGTCCACGGCCATCAAAAGCGTCAGCTCCGCCCCCGTCACGGCCGCAAGATGAATCGCCTGCCCCACCGCTCGGAACGCCTGCCCCGACCCATCCGTCGGCACGAGGATCCGGTCGCAGTGGATCTCCTGCGGATTGCGCTTCTTGATTTCCTCGATAATATCCGCCGTATCTTTCACGTAAATCAACCTTCCTATCCCCGAGATTCAGCTTCGCGAGCACCAGCCGCTCTTCGAGCGGCATGGGGACATCGATAAAGAATCCGTTTGAATGACCGAAGGGAATGGTCCGGATTCTGTTCGATGCCCCCATGCCGCCGGACACGCACCACCTCCGCGACGCTCAAATCTCCTTCGCCAGCTCCTGCATCTTGATACGCGCCCGCGCTTCTTTCCGTTTCATCGCATAATACTTCTTCCGCTCGCTATAGAATCTCCAGCACAGCAGCATCCCGGCCCCCGCCATATACACGAGGAACGCGCCGAACAACGCCGAGATGTCCGAGAGCCCCGCGCCACGCGCGATGATGTCGCGCTGGAAATGGAACTCCCATGTCAGCGGGAACACATGCGAGAAATGCACGACCCAGTCCGAATAATATGTCACCGGCCCCGTCATGCCGCCGAGGATGAAGCCGCCCGGGATGAAAAGAATCATGCGGCTCGATGCGATGCCAGGGTTCGCCGCCGTCCAGCCGAACGTCACACTCAGCATGCCGACCGTCATCACGTAAAAAAGCTGCGTGAACAGGAACGTCAGCAGGCTCCCCGAAAAATTCAGGTCGCCCCAGACGCGCAGCACCGCCATGCCGACGACAAACGACACGAGCAGGCAGCCCGCATACGGCACGATGCGCGCCACGAGCTCCCACGGCGTCCCCTTTTCCATCATCCGATCCATCTCATGCGTCAGCCGCAGCCGCGGCCCCATGCCGATGGTCGCGAACGTGAAGAACATCGACCCGAAGAAGAACAGGAAGCCCAGCGTCTCCGTGTTGCTCGTCGATTCCTGCGGGTTGAACAGCTTGCGGTCGGCGAGCTGCACCTGCCCCGCGACGCTGTCGTTCGTCGAGCCCACATCGCCTGACGCCGCCGCATTGTCGAGCGCCAAGAGCTCATTGAGCGCTTCCTTGATGTTCGCCGTCTGCGCCGTGTTCGTGTTGTCATAGTACACGCCGATGTTTGACGCCGAGCCCGTGAAACGGTTCTTTTCGAGGTCGCGCGGGAAATACACGACGGCCACGGCCTTGTCCTCATAGAACAGCGTCTTCGGATCAACCGGCGTATTCAGCACCGCCGTCACCTGCATGTACTCCGATGCATCGATGCGCGTCGTGAGCTCCCGCGTATACGCGCTGTTGTCGAGGTCGATGATCACGACCTTCGCGTCCTTCGCGAAATTGCCCGACAGCAGCACAGAAAGAATCACCGTCACCACCATCGCCACTAAGAGACACACTTTTTCGTATGGCATCCCTCGGCCAGAGAACAAAAACTTGATTTCACTCTTTAGTGCTTCCAAAATTTATTTTCTCCCCCCTCGCACCCGCGGAAGGAATGCTGTACGCATTTGCTTTGCCGTACAAGGGACTCCCCCCGCCCTTCGGGCCCGTCCCCCCTCTAGAAGGGGGCTGCTGTATAAGTTGCGGTCAGCAATAAAAGGTTCCTTCGAGCGGCAAGGGGGCTTTCATAAGAAATCCGTTTGAATGACCAACGGGAATGGTCCGGATTTCGTTGGAAGCCCCCTTGCCGCCGATCACGCACTTCCTTCGCGGACGCCTTACCACCCTTTCACTCCAATGGTCATGCCCGGAACCACGCCTTCCATCGGCTCGATGTAGATGCGCACCTGGAACGCCGAGAGGTCAGCCTGCCCTTTCTCACGCGACTGCTTGAGGTCTGCAAAGCCCGGCGCCTGCGTTAAGAGCTGCACCGTGCCCCTGACCTCCTTCTTGCCTGCGACCGTCACGCCCGTGACCTCGTCGCCTTCATGCAAGCCTGCGGCCTGCTCTTCCGAAAGATAGACATCATAATAGCTGCGGTTGCTTTCGAGCAGCACGACCGGCGTGCCCGCCTGCACCATCTCGCCCTCCTTCGAGAGGACTTTGAGCACCTTTCCATCTTCCGGCGCGCGCAGCGTCAGACGTTCCTTCTGCGTCTCAAGCTCTTCGAGCTGTACGACGAGCGCCTGCCGCTGGCTTTCGAGCGCCGACACATCATTGCTCATGTTCGCTGCGCTCGCGCGTTCCTGCGCAATCGTCGGCAGCGCAATGCCGTCCGTCGCGCCCGTGTCCTGCGCGCCTGCGAGCAGTTTGTCGAGGAGCTGCTGCTGCTGCTCCACGGCCGCCTGCGCCACATTGAGCGTCATCGTCGCATCGTCGAGCTGCGACTGCGCAATCGCGCCCGCCTCCGAAACCGCCGCGCGCTGCTGGTCGATCTGGCGGAACGACTGCGTCTCGTCATTGTCGGCTTTCAGATAGTTCACGGCCTGCGAGCCCGACGTCGAAGCGATCTGCGCATCAATCTGCGCAATCTGCGCCTTCGTCTTCTTGATGGCGAGGTCTGTATCCTTCGCATCGAGCTTCATGACGACATCGCCCTTCTTCACGACATCGCCCTCCGTCACGTTCACCTTGATCAAGCGGCCGCTGACGGAATGAAACGCCATCTTCACCTGCTCCGCCGTCAGGATGCCCTCCTTCTCTGCAGCGCCGAGCGCCACCGCATCATTGCCGCGATACATCAGCACCGCCCCGCCGATCAGGAGCAGCGCGAGAAACAACAGCCCCGTCCGCTCCGCTTTCTGCCTTGCATTCATAATAAAATCTTCCTCCCTTTATGATTCGTATACTAACTATTATGGTAAAGACCGCTCACCCTCAGGCCCCCTCATGAGGGGGCTGTCAGCGCAGCTGACTGGGGGAGTAGTTGGATGCTGGAGACAAACACATATGCGGAAGGTCGCTAAAGGACTTTAGCAATGCCTGTCTTCTTGTCAGGACTCAGCATCCTACTACTCCCACCACCGCTTCGCGGTCCCCCTCCCTCTAGAGGGAGGCTGGAATTTGAGCACTCGGTTATTCCCCCGCCAACTTCCTCAGCAGCCGAATCAATTCTTCCTGTTCGCTGCGCGTCAATTTCTCCATGAGCTTCGTGACGCGCAGATAATGCGGCGGCAAAAGCTCGTTCATGAACGTGCGCCCTTTCTGCGTCAGCCGCACGCGCTTCGATCTGCGATCCTGCGGGTCTTCCTCCAGCACGACATCACCGGCCTTTTCCAGCCGCTGCAGCATCGTGCTGATTGTCGCCCGTGCGACGCCGACATGCGCCGCGAGCTCCGATGGCGCGATGCCTTGCGGATGCTGGTGCAAGACAATCAGCACGCAGAACTTTCCTTCTGACAGATGGTAGTCCCTTTGCAGCACATCGAGAATCTGCTCCGCAACCTGCTCGCCCGCCTGCCGGATTTCCAGCATCGCGATGACCGATGCCGGATCGATTTCCGGCACGACCTTCTTGTGCGCCTCCAGCTCCGCCATCGTCGGCATGCTTTCCCGCCGCATCGCATCGCTCCCCTTTGTCTCTTAAATCATTAGTAAGCTAACTATCTAGCAGTATAAAACGAAATCCCCCAAAAGTCAACCAGCTTTCAGGGGACTATCGTCAAAAATCTTGCGGAAAAAATCTGTCAGCTTTCGCGGAAACGATACCCTGCCCCCCAGACGGTCTCGATGTAAATCGGATGTGCGGGGTCGGGCTCGATGCGGCTGCGGATGCGGTTGACGTGAACCATGACGGTCGCCGTGTCGCCGATGGCGTCGAGGCCCCAGACGTGCTCGAAGAGCTGCTCTTTCGAGAAAACGATGCCGGGATGCTCGGCGAGGAACGTCAGGAGCTCATATTCCTTGTTCGGGAGCGTGAGTTCTTTCTTGCCGAGGAAGACGCGGTGCGAGAGGCGTTCGATGCGCAGCTCGCCGCGCACGAGCTCCTGCGATGGAGCGGCCGCCTCGGCTGCGCCTGTTTCCGCACCCTGCCGCAGGACGCGCTCGTAGCGCGTGATGTGCGATTTCACGCGGGCGATGAGCTCGCCGGGCGAGAACGGCTTCGTGATGTAGTCGTCGGCACCGAGGCCGAGGCCGCGGATTTTGTCGATGTCTTCGCCGCGCGCCGAGACGATGAGGACGGGCACCTCGCTCTTCGCGCGGATGTCGCGGCAGATGGCGAAGCCGTCGCGCCCCGGCAGCATGATGTCGAGCAGCACGAGGGAATAGCCGCCCTGCGCGAGCTCCGCGAGACCGGCCTCGCCGTCCGTCTCGATGGTGACGGCGAAGTCCGACGCTTCGAGGAAATCGCGCTCCATCTCGGCAATCTCAACGTTGTCTTCAATAATCAGAATCTTGTTCATTGGGGATTCGCATCTCCTTTTTCGTGCGGTGTATCCGTTTCTGCGACGACGGGCAGATAAATCGTGATTGTGAGGCCGCCGCCCGTTGTTGCGCTCGCCTCGATGCGGCCGCCGAGTGCCGTGATGATTTCGCGGCAGATGGCGAGGCCGAGGCCGCTGCCCTTCTTCGTGTCCGTGCGCGCTTTGTCCGTGCGGTAGAACGTCTCGAAAAGATGCGGCAGAGCGTCCTCCGGCACGCCGGACCCGTGGTCGGCAAACGTCACGACGCACTGCGCGCCCTGCACGGCGACGCCAAGTTCCATCGCGACGGTCGCGCCTTCCTTGTACTTGATGGCGTTGCCGAGGATGTTGTCGACGACGCGGGCAAAGGCGTCGCGGTCGATGGCGGCGCGGGCGTGCCCTTCAGGCGGCGTCGCAGCAAGCGTCAGCACGAGGCCGCGGTCGCGCAGCGCCGGCGCTTCCTCGGCGACGTAGTCGGCAAAATACGCGTCGAGCGCGACGGGCTCGGGCGTCAGCACCATGCGGCCGAGCTCGAGGCGCGAGAACATGCGCAGGTTCCTCACCAGCCGCTCCATCGTGCAGGCCGCGCCATAGATGCGCTGGGCGTATTGCTCGCGCTTTTCCTCTGTCGCGGCGAGGCCCGAAAGCAGGCCGTCGGCGTAGCCTTTGAGCAGCGTCAGCGGCGTCGCGAGGTCGTGCGAGATGCCCGCGATGAGCTCCTTGCGGCTCTGGTCGTAGCGCGCCTGCTTTTCGCGCGCGTCCCTGAGCTCG
>CACZFT010000010.1 GCA_902780535.1 uncultured Selenomonas sp.
TCCTATACGGGCGCCGAGGTCGGCGGCCAGACGACGGCAACCGAGCTCACGGTGAACCTCGCGGGCGACCGCTCGACGGCCGATGTCTGGGCGCTCTATTTTGGCGACGAAGAACGCCTCTTGGACCTCAACTACATCATCCGCCAGGGCGGAAAGAAAACCGACGCGAACATGCAGGTGCGCGGTACGCTCATGGGCAAGGCGACGAAGAACTTCCGCGGCACGCTCGACTTCCTCGAAGGGACGAAGGGCTCGGTCGGCCGCGAGAACGAAGAGGTTATGCTGCTCGATGAGGGTGTGCGCAACCGCAGCGTGCCGATCATGCTTTCGCACGAGGACGACGTCGACGGCCATCATGCCGTCTCTGTCGGCCGCATGGACGAGGCGAAGCTCTTCTACCTCATGAGCCGCGGCCTCGACATGGAAGAGGCGAAGAGCCTCGTCGTTGAAGCATCGCTGCGCCCCGTCATCGACCGCATCCCGGACGAAAAGCTCCGCGATGAAATCGACCAGTATCTCAAAGGGAGGCTCGCAAATGGCTGATCCACAGGAATTTCTCAAAGACTTCCCGCTCCTCCATACGCAGATGAACGGCAAGCCCATCGTCTACCTCGACAACGGCGCGACGACGCAGAAGCCCGAGCAGGTCATCCGAGCGCTTTGCGGCTACTATGGCGGCTGTAATGCAAACCCGCATCGCGGCGCCTATGCGCTTTCCGTCGAGGCGACGGAAATCTACGAGAACGCGCGCAAGGTCACGGCGCAGTTCATCAACGCGAAGCGCCCTGAAGAAATTATCTTCACGAAGAACGCGACAGAGGCGCTGAACCTCGTTGCCTACAGCTATGGCCTCACGAATGTCGGCAAGGGAGACGAAATCGTCATCACGATTGCCGAGCACCACAGCAACCTCGTGCCGTGGCAGCATGTCGCAAAGGCCAAGGGCGCGACTTTGAAGTACATTTATTTGGAGAAAGACGGCAACCTCAGCGACGAGGACATCGAGACCAAGATCACGGAAAAGACGAAGCTCGTCGCCGTCACGCAGGTCTCGAACGTGCTCGGCCTCAAAAACGACGTCAAGAAAGTCGCGAAAAAGGCGCACAGCGTCGGCGCGGTCGTCGTCGTCGACGGCTCGCAGAGCGTCGCGCAAGGACATCGATGCCGATTTCTTCGCGTTCTCCGGCCACAAGATGCTCTCCCCGATGGGCATCGGCGTGCTCTATGGCAAGTACGACATCCTCGACGCCATGCCACCGTTCCTCATGGGCGGCGACATGATCGAGTACGTGCAGGAGCAGGACACGACATTCGCCGAACTGCCCGCGAAATTCGAAGCGGGCACGCAGAACGTCGGCGGTGCAGCGGGCCTCCAGGCGGCGATCGAATATCTCGGAAAGATCGGCTTCGACCGCATCGAGGCCATCGAGAAAGCGCTCGTTGACTACGCCCTGCCGCAGCTCAGGGAACTGCCGTACATCGAGCTCTACGGCTGCGACAGCACGCGTGACAACAAGACGGGCATCATCGCGTTCAACGTCAAGGACGTCCATCCGCATGACGTCGCGACGATCCTCGACAGCACGGGCGTCGCTGTCCGCGCGGGCCATCACTGCGCGCAGCCTTTGCACCGCTACCTCGGCCTCGAGCTGCCGCGCGAGCTTCTACCTCTACAACACGAAGGAAGATGTTGACCGCTGGATCGCGGCGCTGAAGAAAGTCAGGAAGGTGCTTGGATATGAGTCTTGAAGATGTCTATACGGAGCTCGTCAGCGAGCACAGCAGGAGCCCCGAAAACCGCCACCCGCTCGCGGGCGCGAACTGCTCGCTCAAGGGCCACAACCCGAGCTGCGGCGACGAAATCACGCTCGAGCTCAAAATCGAGGACGGCATTGTCAAAGACGCCGCGTTCGAAGGCGTCGGCTGCGCCATCAGCCAGGCCTCGACCGACATGATGATCGACCTGATCCGCGGCAAGAGCGTCGAAAAAGCCCGCGAGCTCGCAGGAAAATTCATCGCGATGATCAAGCGCGAGATCACGGACGACGACGAGCTCGAAGAACTCGACGAAGCCCTCTCCCTCAAAAACGTCAGCAACATGCCGGCCCGCGTCAAATGTGCCGTGCTGGCATGGCATACGCTCGATGACGCGTTGAAGGAAAAGAAATAAACGTTGATATGCAACCGCCCGCAGGCAGCGACAGAATATGTTGTTGCTTGTGGGCGAATTTTCTTGCGGAGGATTGAGAAAGCAAGTAAAATGAGGTCAGGAGGGATGCTTTATGGAGATTGCAACGATTCGAGCGGCAGTACGGGAAATTGCCGCGCACTATCCTGTCCGGCAAGTGACGCTCTTTGACTCGCAGGCGGATGGAACGGCCGCGCCAGAAAGCGATGTCGATCTCATCGTTGAATTTGCAAAATGAAATGCAGAAGCGTGCCATTGGCATGACGACAATCAATATTGGAGAGCTCGTCAAGAATGTGGCGATGGAACCCCGCACAGCGTATCCGGACGTTCCTTGGAAAGCAATTGCAGGTTTTCGCGATATTACAGCACATCGTTACCAGACGCTTCGGATGGAAGACGTGTATGCATCTGTGCATGTGGATTTTCCGATGATTCGAGAACAACTGATGGATATCTTGAAGAACGAAACCGATCTGTGAATAAATGGAGCGATGACAAACCGCCTTGTTTGCGTTGAGAATGTGCAAACAAGGCGGTTTTTGTTCAAAGATGCAGTGTCATTTCGGAGTACAGCACAGCATCGCCAGCGAGTTCGACCGTCGCGCGCTTTGAGTTTTGCCTGATCGGACGTCATCGCGCGCACGACCTGCTCGTCATCGTAGACGAGCAGGAGGTCGCGTGCGAGGTACGCTTCGCGTGGGCGAGCGCCGGTCGCGGCGGCCATCGCGTCTGTGACGGGCACGGGCTTCAGGTCGTAGGAAGGGAACGCCATCGTGTAGCGGCCTCCTCCTTGTCCGTATGGTTTGTTTTTCTGCATTCTATCACGGCATGGTGCTGCTTGCAAACATGAGTTCCTTTCTTTTCTGTCTTCTTGCAAAAAAACATTGCGCTCCTCCATGGGACGTGCTATAATTCTCGCAAGGAAAAACAAAATAAATCATTCCGTTTCGGCAATGAGGCCCGGGCGGCGCGTGTGCGCTTGCCCGGGCATTTTGTTTTTCTGCGGGGGAAGATTCCCGGCTTTTCCCGCGAGATATGAGCAAGAGAGATCAGAGGGAGGAATCGCTATGATGAACTGGAAGAAGAGATGGTCAGGCTTCATCGCCTTGACGGGCGCCTTGTGCGCCCTGCCGCAGCCGGCGTTCGCTGCAGAGGAAGGTGCGAGCACGCTGAGCAGCGCGGATATGGGGTTCATGGCCTTCGCGGCGCTCATGGTGTTCTTCATGACGCCGGCGCTCGGCTTTTTTTATGGCGGCATGGTGAAGCGGAAGAACACGCTGAACACGATCATGATGTCCATGGTGGCAATCGGCATCATCGGCGTCCAGTGGATCTTGTTCGGCTATTCGCTGTCGTTTGGCACGGACATCGGCGGCATCATCGGCGGCGGCGACTGGCTCGGCTTCCATGGCGTCGGCCTCGCGGCGGATCCGGACTTTTCCGAGACGATCCCGCATCTGGAGTTCGCCGTGTTCCAGATGATGTTCGCCGTCATCACGGCGGCCATCATCAGCGGCTCCATCGCGGAGCGCGTGAGTTTCGGCGCGTACTGCCTGCTGATCTTCCTTTGGACGACGCTCGTTTACGATCCGCTCTGCCACATGGTCTGGGCGTCGGGCGGCATCATCTACGAGCTCGGCGCGCTCGATTTCGCGGGCGGCACGGTCATCCACATTTCGTCGGGCGTCTCGGGCCTCGTCGCGGCGCTCGTGCTGGGGCGGCGCCGCGGCTACGGCATCATCCCGAACATCCCGCACAATGTCCCGTACATCATCCTCGGCGGCAGCATCGTCTGGATGGGCTGGTTCGGCTTCAACTCGGGCTGCGCCATCGGCTCGAACGACATCATGATCGCGGCGTTCGCGAATACGGCGGCATCGTCGATGATGTCGTTCCTCGTCTGGACGCTTCTCGAGTGGCGCATCGAGCATCAGGTGACGCTGTTCGGCACGCTGACGGGCGGCATCGCCGGCCTCGTCGGCGTCACGCCGGCCGCGGGCTTCGTCGAGGTCTGGGCGGCGCTCGTCATCGGCGCAATCACGTCGGTTGTCTGTTTCGTCGCCATCACGGTCGTGAAGCGGAAAGTCGGCTATGATGACGCGCTCGATGCATTCGGCTGTCATGGCGTCGGCGGCATCTGCGGCGCGCTGCTTACGGGCATCTTCGCGACGACGTCCGTGAATCCGGACGGCGCGGACGGCCTGCTCTACGGCAACGCGGCGCAGATGTTCCCGCAGGTCGTCGGCGTGCTGACGTCCATCGCCGTGTCCGTCGTCATGACGTTCCTGATCCTCAAGGCGATCTCGCTCGTCACGCCGCTGCGCGTGCCGGAGGAGACGGAGAAGGCCGGCCTCGATCTCGCGCTGCATGGCGAGGCGGCGTATATGAAGTTCTGACACATAAAACGGTAAAAACTTTTTTGCAAAATAGACTTGCATCCGAAAAACTGTTATGATATACTACAGCCATGGGAACAAAAAAGAAAGTTCCGTTATATAGCATCGTCCATCGAAAGCAAAGGAGCTTGCGCGACGGGAGGCTGTCAGCCGCCCGGGCGCAGGCTCCTTTGTCTTGGTACTTGTCAGAGGAGGAAGCACCATGAGCACGAAAGAAGAAGTCCTGGAAAAATTGAAGAAGAGCATCGAGGAACTGGATGAAGACCTCGGCACGGAGGCGGCAAAGGAAGCCGTCGAACTGAAGATGGATCCGATCGAGGCCATCAGCCAGGGCCTCGGCGCCGGCATGCAGACGCAGAGCGATCTCTTCGACGAAGGCGAAGTGTTCGTCCCGCAGCTCGTCGTCGCGGCCGATATTTTCGAGCAGTGCGTCGGCATCATCACGGCCGACCTCTCCGAAGAAGCGAAGTCGGCGACGTCGCTCGGCAAGGTGCTCATCTGCACGGTCGAGAGCGACATCCACGACATCGGCAAGAACATCGTCAAGACGATGCTCGCGGCGAGCGGCTTCGAGGTCATCGACCTCGGCCGTGATGCATCGAGCGCCGACGTCGTCGCGACGGCGGAGAAGGAGCATGTCGACATCATCGCGGGCGCGGCGCTCATGACGACGACGATGCCGGCCCAGCGCGACATCGTGAACCTCCTGATCGAGGACGGCGTCCGCGACCAGTTCAAGTGCATGTTCGGCGGTGCGCCGGTCTCGCCGGAATGGGTCAAGTCCATCGGTGCCGATGCGTACGCGGAGAACGCGGCGGAGGCCATCACGGAAGCGAAGCGCCTCGTCAAGGAACTGCGCGGCTGAGCGTATGTGAAACGAAACGGACAGGAACGCGGTGCGGCAGCAGCCGCACCATCAGGGAAAGGAGCCTTTGAAATGGCGAAAAGTGCAGAAGAACTGAACAAGGCATTGGCAGATGCCGTCGTCGATATGGATGAAGATCTCGTCGCGGATCTCGCGAATGAAGTCGTAGATAATGGATACGATGCGCTGAATGCGATCGACCAGGGTCTCGCAAAGGGCATGGATGAAGCGGGTAAGCTGTTCGAGGAGGAAGAGTATTTTGTCCCAGAGCTCCTGATGTGCTCCGACGCCGTCAATACGGGCATCGACATCCTGAAGCCGCACATCCACATGGAGGCGGCCGGCGAAAAGCACAAGATCGTCGTCGGCGTCATCGAGGGCGACACGCATGACATCGGCAAGAACCTCGTCAAGGTCATGCTGAGCTCGGCGAATTTCGACGTCATCGACGCCGGCCGCGACGTCCCGCCCGCAGTCTTCGTCGACACGGCCGTCAAGGAAGGCGCACAGATCATCATGATCGCCGCGCTCATGACGACGACGATGGACAAGATCGGCGACACGATCAACCTCATCAAGGAGCGCGGCCTCGAAGGCAAGATCAAGGTCGTCATCGGCGGCGCACCGATCTCGCCGGCATTCGCGAAAAAAGTCGGCGCGGATGCCTACAGCATCAATGCGAATGCGGCCGTCCGCATCGCGCGCGAAATGCTGAACTGCTGACGTCTTTGTCTGAGGGGAGGAACATCCATGGATAGCCTGACACCGAAAGAGCGCCTGTTGCGCTCGCTGAAGAAAGAAAAAGTCGACCGCCATCCGGTCATCTGCCCGGGCGGCATGATGAATGCAGCGCTGACGGAAATCATGAAGAAGACGGGGCACAAGCTGCCAGAGGCGCATCACGTCGATACGCTCATGCGCGAGCTGGCCTTTGACGTATACGAAAACACGGGGTTCGAGAACTTCGGCATCCCGTTCTGCATGACGGTCGAGGCCGAGGCGCTCGGCAGCCCGATTGATTTCGGTTCTTTGGAATGCGAGCCGAAGATCAAGATTGAGGCGTATAAATCCGTCAACGATGTCAATTTCCTGCCGCGCGGCACGCTTGCGAAGAGCAGCCGTGTCGCCGCCGTCGTGCAGTCGCTCCATTATCTCTCGGTGCACCATCCCGACGTGCCGGCCATCGGCAGCCTGACGGGCCCGCTCTCGACGTCGGCATCCATCGTCGATCCGATGACGTTTTTGAAGCAGCTGCGCCGCGAGAAAGAGCAGGCGCACAAGGTCATCGACTACGTGACGGATCACCTCATCGACTACGCGCAGCTCATGGTCGACAATGGCGCGACGGTCATCTCCATCGCCGACCCGACGGCGACGGGCGAGATCCTCGGGCCGAAGATGTTCAAGGAATACGCCGTGACGTACCTGAACAAGCTCGCGGATGCCATCCATCTCATGGGCGTGCCCGTCATCATCCACATCTGCGGCGAAATGGCCATGGTCAAGCCGCAGATCGCGGAGCTCCACGGCGATGCCATCAGCGTCGACGCCTTCGTCAACCTGAAGTCGATGAAGGAAGAGTACCACCAGCTCACGACGATGGGAAACCTCAGCACGTACCTCCTCGAGTTCTCGAATCCGGACACGATCTACAAGCAGTCGAAAGTCCTGCTCAAGAACAATATCGACATCATCTCCCCAGCCTGCGGCCTGAGCACGTCGACGAAGCTCGAAAACATCCAGGCGTTCACGACGGCCATCAAGGAGGAATGAGCGTATGCCAGACATCTATTTCAAAGAGCAAGACCAGCATGTGCAGGCCGCCGAAGGCACGACGATCCTCCAGGCTGCGCGCGACGCCGGCATCATCGTCGAGTCGCCGTGCGACGGCGTTGGCACGTGCGGCAAGTGCAAAGTGCAGGTCGAAGGGCCGGAGGGCAGCTTCCTCTCGGAGGAAGCGCACTTCCAGATGCCGCCGGAGCTCACGGCGCAGGGCTACGTGCTCGCCTGCCATACGAAAGTCTATGGCGACATCACGGTCATCGCGCCGAACACGGCGAGCCAGAACAAGACGCTGAAGATTTTGAGCGAAGGCGAGTCGTTCTCCTACAGCATCGATCCATACATCAAGAAGGTCTACGCCGCGCCGAAAGACAAGACGTTCATCCTCGCGGGCAAGCAGAAAGTCGGCGAGGAAGACGGCGACACGACGGACAAGTTTTACGGCCTCGCCATCGACATCGGCACGACGACGCTCGTCACGGCGCTCATTGACATGAACACCGGTGAGGAAATTGACAGCCTCTCGGCACTGAATCCGCAGAGCCTCCACGCGCAGGATGTCATCACGCGCATCCACATGGCGTCGAAAGAGGAAGGCTTGAAGCTCCTTTACGAAGCCATCCGCGACGAATTCAACAACACGATCGACGAGCTCTGCAAGCGCAACCACATCGAGAGCAAGTATATTTATGAAGCGATTTACAGTGGCAACACGACGATGATCCACCTCGCGACGCGCACGAACCCCGAGCCGCTCGGCCAGTTCCCGTACACGGCGGTCATCAAGGGCGGCAACACGGTCTCGGCTGCGGAGCTCCACATGTCGCCATTTGGCAACATCTACCTGCCGCCGATCATTTCGGCCTATGTCGGTCCTGACATCACGTCCGGCGTCCTCGCGGCGCAGCTCGAGAAGAAGAAGGGCACGACGCTCTTCATCGACATTGGAACGAATGGCGAGATGATCCTCGCGCAGGACGGCCGCCTCGCCGGCACGTCGACGGCGGCAGGCCCGGCGTTCGAGGGCATGAACATCACATGCGGCATGCGCGCGGGCGATGGCGCCCTCGAGCTCTACCAGGTGCAGGAAGACGGCACGCCGAAGACGCACGTCATCGGCGACGTCGAAGCGACGGGCATCTGCGGCAGCGGCCTGCTCGACATCGTCGGCGAGCTCGTGCGCGTCGGCGTCATCGGCAAATCCGGCCGCCTCGTGAAGCCGGAGCGCGGCAAGTATTCCGACGTCCTGAAGCCGAACATGAAGGAAAAGGACGGCAAGCCCGTCTTCTACGTCAGCAAGAACGTCTACATCACGCAGGGCGACGTGCGCCAGGTGCAGCTTGCGAAAGGTGCGATCCGCGCCGGCGTCGAGATGCTCATGACGGCGCTCGGTGTCTCGCCCGAGACGGTTGACTGTGTCGAGATTGCCGGCTCGTTCGGCTATCACTTGCGCGAGAGCAGCCTCATCAATCAGGGCATGCTGCCCGAGGCGTTCCGCGGCAAGGTCAAGTTCGTCGGCAACACGTCGAAGTCCGGCGCGAAAGCGTTCCTGCTGAACCAGGGCGTGCGCACGTACATGGAACAGCTCGTCGGCGAAATCAAGGACGTCGAGCTCTCGCAGGATCCGAAGTTCCAGGATGTCTTCGTCAAGGCGCTGACGTTCTGAGGGAACCTGTATTTGCAAGGGGGAGGCAGAGGCGCATGACAGCGGAGACCAGGGAGACCAAGGGACAGGCGGCGCTGCGGGAGCAGCTGAAACGCAATCTTTCGGACGCCATCGTCGAAATGGAGGTCGAAGAGGCCGAGCGGATCGCGAAAGAGATCACGGCGCAGGGCCTGTTCCAGATGAATCTCCTCGAGACGAGCGTCGCGGCTGGCATGGCCGTGGCGAGCCGTCTTTATGAAGAAGGCGAGTATTTCATCCCCGAACTCCTCTCTTGCGCGGATGCGGCAGAGGCGGCGACGGAGATCTTCCGCCCCTATATGCTCGGCGAAAAGCCCGCGCCGAAAGGCTGCGTCGTCATCGGCTCCGTCGAGGGCGACACGCATGACATTGGCAAGAACATCGTCGCGCTCGTCATCGAGGCGGGCGGCTACGAGGTGCACGACCTCGGCCGCGATGTGCCAGCCAGCGTCTTCGCCGATGCCGTCGAGGCGCATCATCCCGACGCCGTCGCGCTCGCTTCGCTCATGACGACGTCCATGGGGCACATGGCCGATGTCGTGCAGGAGCTTACGCGGCGCGGCACGCGCAGCAGCTGCAAGATCATCATCGGCGGCAAGCCAGTCTCGACGTCATTCGCGAAAAAAATCGGCGCCGACTACTATGCGCCGGGCGCTGGCGAGGCCGTGCGGCTGCTCGATGACATCTGCAGCCGGCGCAGCTGAGCATTCCAAGCGGTTGCCGGGCGTGAGGGGCTTGGCGGCGCTTTCGTTCGATGGTATGATGGATTTTGAAAGGTGGCTTTTATCATGTCAGATACGATGACGGGCAGAGAGAGATTGCTCAAAGCACTCAAGGGAGAGCCGACGGACAGGCCCTCCGTCATCAGCGCGTGCCAGTACGCGACGTACGAGCTCATGGATGCCGTCGGCGCGTCATGGCCGGAGGCGCACCGCGACGCCGAGCTCATGGCGACGCTCTCGGGCAAGGGCGGCGCGGAGGTCATCGGCCTCGACGCCATCCGCGCGCCGTACTGCCAGACGATCGAGGCCGAGGCGCTCGGCGCGAAGATCAAGAGCGGCGGCAAGACGCACATCCCGAGCATCGCCGAGCATCCATACAAGGTCGACGACGTGCCGGAGTTCCCCGATGACTTCCTCACGCGCGGCCGCGTGCCCGTCGCGGTGAAAGCCGTCTCGCTGATGAAGGAGAAGTATGGCGATCAAGTGCTCGTTATGGGTGGTATCGGTGGGCCGTTCAGCATCGCCAATAGCCTCATCGGCATCACGCCGTTCCTCAAGGCGATGTTCAAGACGCCGGATAAGATCCAGCCGTTCCTCGAGATGGGCTACCAGGCCGCGCTGACGTTCGGCAAGGCGTACATCGAAGCGGGCGCGGACGCCATCGTCATCGAGGACATGATGGCGTCGCTCGACATGATCAGCCCGAAGAACTACCGCCAGCTCGCGCAGCCGTATGAGAAGAAGCTCATCGCCGATCTCGGCGTGCCCGTCATCCTGCACATCTGCGGCAAGCTCGACAAGGTCATGCTCGACATCGCGGACACGGGCTGCGCCGGCATCAGCGTCGAGTCGGCCGTCAACATCCCGGCTGCGAAAGCGGCGTACAAGGAAAAAGGCATCCGCCTGCCGATCATCGGCGACATCAGCCCGTCGGGCGTGCTCCTGAACGGCACGCCGGACGAGATCAAGGACGCTGTTCACGATGCGCTCGCGCGCGGCGTCGACATCATCTCGCCGGGCTGCGCGGCCGCACCGAGCACGCCGCTCGCGAACCTCAAGGCCATGGTCGAGGGCGCAAAGGACGCCTGAGCCATCGGTTGGGACGGTACTGACCGTTTCATGATGTGCAGCGGAAAGGGAAAGGAAGGAGGCGCGGCGCATGTACATCACGTTCCTGCCGAGCGGCAGGCGCGCCCGCGTCAAGAAGGGGGAGACGATTCTCCAGGCGGCGAAGCGCACGGGCGTCCCCATCGAGAGCGCCTGCAGCGGCACGCGCTGCTGCGGTCTCTGCCGCGTGCACGTGCTGCCGGAAAAGCCATCGAAGCGCTGGGACGACGAGCCGCTCGTCGCGCCATCCGACCGCCGCGAGCGCTCGGCTCTCTCGCCGGAGGAACGGCGGGACGGCTGGCACCTCGCCTGCATGACGAAGCCCGTGGCGAGCATCCGCGTCGAAGTCCCGAAGCCGAAGAAGCAGCGCCTCATCCCGACGGCGACGGGCGAAAAGCTCCCCGTCTTCGACTGCAACCATGCGGGCAGCGAGGAGATCCCCGCGTTCGTCATCCGGAAATTCGGCGCGAGCTATTGGGACGCATACCAATACGCGCCGCTCATGAGCGCGGCGTCCGCGCTCATCGCCGACAGCAATGGCGACGAGGTCTGCAAGCTGCCGTTCTGCGTGACGATCGAGGCCGGCGCGTTCGGCGCCGAGATTTCGTATCCCGAAAACGGCGTGCTGCCGCTGCCGGGGCAGCCGATGATCCAGCGCATCGAAGACCTCGACACGCTCGGCGACATCGATTTTTCGCAGGGGCGCATCGCCGAAGTGCTCGAGGCCGTCCGCCTGCTGCACGCCGTCGGCCGCCGCTGCGTGCTGAAAGTCGAAGCGCCGTTTACCGTGCTCTCGATGCTCATGGACTCGCTCGTGCTGTTCCGCGCCGTGCGCAAGGACCGGCCGCGCGTCGATGCGGCGCTCGCGAAGATCCGCAAGAATCTCGTCGAGTACATCCGCCGCGCGTTCCTCGCCGGGGCAGACATCATTTCGTATGCCGACCCGAGCGGCGTCGTCGAGTTCGTCGGGCCGAAAGTCTTCCGTGACGTCAGCGGCCGCGAGACGATCCGGCTGCTGCGCGACGTGCAGACGATCCGCCCCGGCGGCATCATCCACATCTGCGGCAAGACGTCGACGTCGCTCGAGTACATGGGGCTCGCGACATCGGAGACGTATGAGCTCCCCGAGCCGCGCGCGACGTTCGCGCACGCGCTGCTCTCCATCCACGATCGCCGCAAGATCCAAGTGACGGGGCACAACTGCATCCTGGTGACGGCCGCGCCGATCCCGCACCAGCGCATCAGCTTCCTGTCGCTCGCGGAGGACGCGTGAATGCGCATGTGCGTGCGATATTTTGCACAAACTTCAAAAATCTGCTTGCATCGTGGCATACCACGTGCTATAATCATCAAAGAGACAAAAAAATAATTTCCGCTATCGCGGAACGAGCAACGAGGCTCGATCGGCAAGCTGTATGCAGCATGCCGACCGGGCCTCGCGTTTTCCCATCTGAAGGAGGGATTTTTATGACACTCGCCAGACCGCTCACGGTCATGGATGTCTACGACCGCGCGAAGACGGGGCCAAAGGTCGAAGAGAAAGACTGGGACTTCAAGATCATCCCCCAGACAGCCATGAAGCTCAAGAAGAAATACGGCATCAAGATGGACAAGCACAAGATCATCCCGGAGGATGAAGCGCTGTGCAAGAACCTGTTCAAAGCCGGCCTCGAGCTGCTCGCGACGTGCGGCGTCTATTGCATCGACACGCACCGCGTCATCAAGTACACGGAAGAGGAAATCCTCGCTTCCGTCACGGCGGCGCCGAAGACGGCGCAGTTCGGTGAGCCGGGCGTCAACGGGCGCACGATCGCCTGCCGCAAGCATGACGACAAGCGTCCTCCGATCATCCAAGGCGGCCCGACGGGCGCGCCGTGTTCCGAGGACCTGTTTTTGAAGATCCATCAGTCGTATGCGCAGGAGCCGATCGTCGACACGATCGTCGACGGCGTCATGCAGACGATCAAGGGCAAGGATCCGACGCCGGGCACGCCGTGGGAGATCGCGGCGGTCAAGGCCGAAGCCAAGGCGGTCCGCGAAGCGCAGATGCGCGCCGGCCGCTGCGGCATGGGCCTGTAGGGGAATGAGACTTCCCTTTCTGCCGCCGGTGCCATTGCAGCGGATTTCCCCGGCGGCATGCGGACGACCGACAGCCATGAAGTATCGCAGCTGAACGAGCTCAAGATCGATGTCAGTGCACTCGCTTTTGACGCTCACTATGTCCTCTCCGGCGATATGATCATGTGCGAGCAGATGCCGATTTTCGGCGGCTATGCCGGTGGTCTCGAAGAGACGACGATCGTCGATGTCGCAACGACGCTCAATTCTTTCGTCATGATGCAGGCGACATGGCATCTCGACGGCCCGACGCATGTGCGCTGGGGCAACACCACGTCCAGGGAGACGCTGGCGATTGCCGGACACGCCTGCATGGCCATCGAGTCCGAGCTCGACCTCATGATGGGCAACCAGTACTACACGACGGCCGGTCCGTGCACGGTCATGTGCCTCCTCGAAACAGCGGCGCAGGCCATCACGGATACGTGCAGCGGCCGCGAAGTGCTCTCGGGCGTTGCCGCGAGCAAGGGCGTCGCGACGAACTACACGACGGGCCTCGAAGCGCGCTTCATGGGCGAATGCGCATACGCCGTCGCCGGCATGGAGACGGCGAAGGTCAACGAGCTCCTCGACAAGCTCATCAGTCTCTACGAGAAAGACTACAAGCAGGCACCGGTCGGCAAGCCGTTCGAAGGCTGCTACGACACGACGACGCTCCTGCCGACGCAGGAGTACCTCGACGTCTATGACGAAGCCGTGAAGATCATGACGGATCTCGGCCTCGACTACTGGACGAAGAAGAAGAGCCGCGTCGACGCCTGACACGCGCGCCGGCCTCCATCATACCTCTTTTCTTTCAACGAAGAAGCAGGCACAGGAATCCGCAGGGTCGGACGACTGTGCCTGCTTCATGCTATCATACGATTCTTTTCATTCATGACAGTGATAGATAACGGTAGTTATTTTATGGATAGATAGAAATCGGAAGGCGGGGGATGTTCATGGCAGTGCATCTGCTCTTTCAGCCCTCGGGGCAGCGCGTGCGCGTCGAAGGCCGCAAGACGGTGCTCGAGGCGGCGCGCGCGAACGGCGTCTCGCTCACGGCGGTCTGCGGCGGGCACGGCACGTGCGGCAAATGCCGCGTACGGCTGCTCGCGGGCGGGCTCTCGATGCGCCAGCTCGTCGAGAAAGGCTACGTGAATGGCGTCACGCGGGAGGAACTGCGCGTGCTCTCAAAAAGCGAGATCCAGCAGAACATCCGCCTCGCCTGCCGCGTGTACGCAGCTCGCCGCATGACGATCGAAGTGCCGGAGGAAAGCCGCGAAACGCGCGGCGTCATCCTCGGCGCGGCGGCCATCCGCATCAGCGTGCATCCCTGTATCCGCGACGTGCGCGTCCGGCTCGTGCCGCCGTCGCTCGAGGATTTCCGCTCGGATGCCGAACGTCTCGCGGACGGCGTCGCCAGCGAACTCGCCGTCCGCGCGGAGGCCGTCACGCTGAGCTATCCGCTGCTCGTCACGCTGCCGAAGCGCCTGCGCCAGTGGAAATGGCAGGTGCGCGCCATCGTGCGCGAGCTGCCGGAGGCGCGCGGCTGGGAAATCATCGACGTGCTGCCGCTCCCGAAAGAAGGCATGGCGGCGGACCGTCTCTATGGCATCGCCGTCGACCTCGGCACGACGACGATCGCTGCGACGCTTGCGGATCTCAAAACGGGGCGCGTGCTCGCGCATGCGTCGCGCATGAACAGCCAGATCCGCATGGGCGACGATGTCGTCTCGCGCATTTCCTATGCGATGATGCACGAGGGCGGCGGCACCGAGCTCACGGAGGCCGTGCGGAGCGACCTGCGCGCGCTCGCACTGGAACTCGCGGCGAAAGCGCAGGTGCCTCTAGAGCGCATCTATGAAATGGTCGTCGCGGGCAACACGGTCATGGGGCATCTCTTCCTCGGGCTCGATCCCGAAGCCATCGGCAAGTCGCCGTTCATCTCGGTCACGCGCGTGCCGCTCGACCTGCCAGCCGCTGCGCTGGGGCTCGGCATCGCGCCGGCCGCGAATGTCCACGCGCTGCCCGTCGAGGCCGGCTTCGTCGGCGCGGACAATGTCGCCGTGCTGCTCGCGACGCGCCTCATCGAGCGGCGCGTGCCGACGATGGTCATCGACATCGGTACGAATGGCGAGATCGCCTATGGCGACCATCGCGGCATCTTCACGACGTCGTGCGCGACGGGGCCGGCACTCGAGGGCGCGGAGATCTCGTGCGGCATGCGGGCGGCCGAGGGCGCAATCGAGCATGTGACGATTGCGCCGGACACCTACGAGCCGGTGCTGCAAGTCATCGGCTCCGCAGAGCCGCGCGGCATCTGCGGCTCGGGCATCATCGATCTCTGTGCCGAGCTCGCGCGCACGGGCCTCATCGGCGCGGACGGCACGTTCCGCAAGGACCTCGACACGCCGCGCCTGCGCCCTTTCGGCAAGCACAGCCGCGCCTATGTGCTCTACGAGGCGCCCGAGGGCGGCCGCGACATCGTCGTGACGCAGAAAGACGTGCGCGCCGTCCAGCTCGCGAAAGGCGCGCTCTACGCCGGCGCCGTGCTGCTCATCCGCGCGCGCGGCGGCGAGCGGCCGCGCCGCATCGAGCTCGCGGGCGCATTCGGCAGCTACATCGACAAGAAGCAGGCGCGCCGCATCGGCATGTTCCCCGCAGACGACGACACCGTCATCGACAGCATCGGCAATGCGGCCGGCGCCGGGGCACTCATCGCGCTGCTCGACAGCAACGAGCGGCGGCGGGCGCGCGACATCGCGCGCAGCGTCCATTTCGTCGAGGCGGCGAGCCAGAAGGATTTCCAGATGCTGTTTTACAAAGGGACGCTGTTCCCGATGACGAAGAAGGAGGCATAAGCCATGCAACAGGCAGCAGGCACCATATCGTGGAGCGAGACGCAGGCCGTGCGCCTGCGCGAGCTCGGCGGGGACGACTGGCTAGAGGAGACGTTCGCTACGGCTAAGGAACGCGATCAGGCATTTGCCCGCCACCAGAAGGAGCTCGCGGAGCGCGGGCGGCAGCATCTGGAACAGTTCCGCGCGAACATCCGCCGGCCGCTCCTCTGCCGCATCGAGGACGCGCTCGTCGAGGCTTTGACACAGGCGGGCTTCGTGCAGGTCGTGACGCCGACGATCATCTCGAAGGACATGCTCGCGCGCATGACGATCGACGAGAGCCGCGCGCTGTTTTCGCAGGTGTTCTGGCTCGACAAGAACAAGTGCCTGCGGCCGATGCTCGCGCCGGGGCTCTACGAGATCTCGCGCGACCTGCTGCGCCTGTGGAAAGGCCCGGTGCGCATGTTCGAGATCGGCTCGTGCTTCCGCAAGGAGTCGCAGGGTGCGACACACCTCAATGAATTCACGATGCTCGACATGGTCGAGTGGAATGTCGCAATGGACGAGCGGCAGGCACATCTGAAGGCGTTTGCCGAGCTCGTCATGCAGGCGGCCGGTCTCGCGGATTACCAGCTCGAAACGGAAGATTCGACGGTCTATGGCGATACGGTCGATGTCACGTACCATGGCGTCGAGGCCGCGTCGTGCGCGTTCGGCCCGCACCCGCTCGATGACGCCTGGGGCATCCACACGTCGTGGGTCGGTCTCGGCTTCGGCCTTGAGCGCCTCGCGATGCTGCGGGAGGGCGGCCATCATGTGAAGAGCTACAGCCGCAGCCTCACCTTCCTTGACGGCGTCCGGCTGAACCTTTCATGACGGCATCAGGTCAGAGAGAAAAAACGAGAACACAGGAGGAACGATCATGACATATGCACATAGAAGTGATGTCCGCGCCATCCTCGCCGCTTGGGAAGCGACGGGCAGCGTCACGGATGCGCAGCTGCGCACGCTCGTCGATCTCACGGACGCGTCGGCACGCGAGGAACTGTTCCGCGCGGCACGGCGCGTGCGCGAGCGGGAATTCGGCAAAGACATCTTCGCGTACGGCTTTGTCTATTTTTCGACGTATTGCCGGAATGCCTGCCGCTTCTGCTATTTCCGCAAGGCCAATCCCGAAAGCATGCGCTACCGCCGAACGGAAGAGGAAACCGTTCGCGCTGCCGTCGCGCTGAAGGAATCGGGCGTCCATCTCATCGACCTCACGATGGGCGAGGATCCGTATTTCCTCTCGTCAGGCGAAGCGGGCTATGCGCGCCTCGTCCACCTCGTCTCCGCCGTAAAGGAGGCGACGCAGCTCCCCGTCATGATCTCGCCAGGCGTCGTGCCCGCAGAGCTGCTGCCGCGCCTGCGGGCGGCCGGAGCGGACTGGTACGCGCTCTATCAGGAGACGCACACGCGCCGCCTGTACGAGAAACTGCGCGAAGGCCAGCCGTACGACGTGCGCTGGAAGGCGAAATGCGCGGCGGCGCGCGCAGGGCTGCTCGTCGAGGAAGGGCTCATGACCGGCCTCGGTGAGACGGCGGACGATCTCGTGCATTCTCTGCGCGCGATGGCAGCGCTCGACGCCTCGCAGGTGCGCGTCATGACGTTCGTGCCGCAGGCCGGCACGCCGCTTGGCGGTCTCGTGCCGCAGGACAGCCGCCGCGAGCGCAACCTCATCGCCGTCATGCGCCTGCTGATGCCGGACCGCCTCATCCCCGCGTCGCTCGATGTCGAGGGCGCAGATGGCCTCGAATCGCGCATCGAGGCTGGCGCGAATGTCGTGACGTCCATCATCCCGCCGGATGCCGGCCTCGCGGGTGTTGCGCAGAGCGAGATGGACATCGGCGACGGCCGCCGCACGGTCGCGGGCGTGCGTCCGCGCCTCGAAGCCATGGGGCTGTACCTCGCAGAGCCTGCGGCCTATGCAGCATGGGTGCAGGCGCGGGAGGGCGCGCAGACCCATGCGCATGAGGAGGCGTCGGCATGAAACAGGCGAAGGGTGGAACAGAGGGGGCGGGGGAAGCCCGCCCAGGGGCAGCGACCTCCCCGCCGCGCGCGCTCGTGCTCGGCGGCAAGCTGCAGGGCGTCGATGCCGCGTATCTCATGAAACGCGCGGGCTATACGGTCACGCTCGTTGACCGTAATCCCGCATGCGCGGCGCGCGAGCTCGCCGATACGTTTCTCTGCGGCGACCTCCTGGACGAAGCATTTCTCCAGCGCGTGATGGCGGATGCGGATTTCATCATCCCCGCGCTCGAGAAACTGCCCGTGCTCGAAGCCATCGACCGGGTGGCGAAAGCCGTTGCGGGGGCGGACGGCAGGCGGCCGCGCCTGATGTTTTCGCTCGGCGCGTATCGCGTGAGCTCGTCAAAGCTCCGCTCCGATGCGATGTTCCACCGCATCGGCATCCCCGCGCCGCGCTATTATCCGGACGGCGATTTCCCGCTCATCGCGAAGCCGTCCGGACGCAGCGGCAGCGAGGGCGTGACGGTGCTCGAGACGCCCGGCGACCTCGTCGCCTATCGGCAGGCGCACGACATCATGGACTGCGTCGTGCAGGAATACGTGGCGGGACCGTCGTACTCCATCGAGGTCATCCGACGCGGCGGCCGCGCGCGGACGTTTGCCGTGACGGATCTCGTCATGGACGAAGGATATGACTGCAAGCGCGTCGTCTGCCCGTCGCGCCTCGCGCCGGAGCTGCAGGAGCGTTTCGCGCAGTACGCCGCCGACCTCGCCGCCGCCGTCGATCTCGAGGGCATCATGGATGTCGAATGCATCCTCTCGGGCGGCGTGCTCTACGTGCTCGAGATCGATGCGCGCATCCCGAGCCAGACGCTCACGGCTGTCTATCAGGAGACGGGCGTCGTCGCGCCCGCTGTCTATGCAGCAGGCGCGCCAGGCGAGAGCCTCTGTCAGCCGTCGAACTGGCCGGAGCGCGGCGTCATCTACGAGCACATCGAGGCAAAGGACGGCCGGCTGCTCTTTGCGGGCGAGCACATCATGGGCGGGCGCGGCCCGCTCCACGCCATCCATGATTTCTATGGTGCCGATGAAGCGCTCACGACGTACGAGCCGGGCCGCAGCGACTGGGTCGCGACGCTCATCCTCACGGCGCCGACGCGGGCTGCCGCCTGGGAAAAGCAGCGGCAGGTCATCGCGCGCATCTGCGCCGACGAACACCTCGCGTTTGGCGGCGGCCAGGACGACCTTCGCGATACGATGGAAGACATTTCCTGATACCTGAAGAGAGCTGCAAGAGCAGCCGTTTTCAAAAGAACTGGATGAACTGAATGAACATATGAGGAGGAATCATCATGACGAGACTCAGAGAAGAAGACATCGCCGGCATTGAAGCGCGCCTCGTGCGCCACGATGCGGAACTCCGCCGCCAGACGGGCGCCGGGCTCCGTGACATCGCGCTCTGCGCCGCCAGCGCCCCGCGCCGTTTCGCACGCCAGCTCCAAGACCGTCCCGTCGCCGTGCTGCCCGTCACGACGGGGCAGGGCATCATCGGCGGCTTCTCGGAAAGCGTGCGGGGCATTCTCGCGTTTCTCGGCATGGATGCCTTTGTGACGCAGCGGCCGGATGTCGCCGGCCTCGTCGAAGCGGTCGAAAGCGGTGCCGGGCAGGTGTTCCTCGCGGATGACGACACCTGCACGATGCTCGATTTCGCTTCGCATGCGACGGTCGAGAACAGCGCGGCGACGGGGCGCGGCTTCGCAGCGGCACTCGCGCTCGCGGCCGGCGACCTGCGCGGCCGCACCGTCACCGTGCTCGGCGCCGGCATCGTCGGCCGGTCGGCTGCGGCGTATCTCCGGGATTGCGGTGCCGACCTCGTGCTCTACGATACGGACGAGACGCGTACGGCGCCTTTTTCGCACCGCCCGCATTTCGCTGTCGCCCGGAGCCTCAGGGAAGCGCTCGATGCTTCGAATCTCTATTTCGAGGCGACGACGGCGCGCGGCACGATTGACGTCTCCGATATGGACGAAGAGACGCTCGTCGCCGCGCCCGGCATCCCACTCGGCGTCACGGACGCAGCGCTCGCCCGCTATGGCGCGCACATCATCCACGATCCATTGGAGCTCGGCGTCGCCGCGATGGCCTGCGAGCTCCAGGTCGCTGCGGCCGGCGTCCTCTTTGACGAAAACAAAAAAATAGGGTAAACTAAAGGCACCCAGAAAAGCCAGGAAAGGAAATGAGGTGCCTGTCATGCCGCGAACTGCCGTGAAGATCGTCCTGACGCCGGAAGAGGCGGAGGCGCTCCGACGCAACGTGAAGAGCCAGAAGGTCGAGCGCCGCCTGTATCTGCGTTCGCAGATCGTGCTGCTCTCGGCCGAGGGACATGAGTGCACGGAGATCGGGCGGATGCTCGGCATCTCGGAAAAAACCTGCCGCAAGTGGCGCAACCGCTTTGCAAAAGAGCGCATGGCCGGCCTCACCGACCTCCAGCGCCCCGGCGCCCCGGAATGCTTTTCCAAGGAAGAGCGCTTCGAGATCCTGCGCATGAGCTGCCAGCCGCCGCCCGACATCGGGAAGTGGACGCTCGCCGAGCTCACGGAGCGCGTCCGTCAGAAATATCAGAAAGACATTTCCATCGAAACCGTGCGCCTCATCCTGCGCGGTGCAGATGCAGAAACGATGCGCGCTGTGCAGGAAAGCCTGAAGGAATGAGGAAGGGATTTCTTTGGAAGCGCAGAATGTCATAGGAGCGTGATTGCCGTGAAGGATGCCAGTGATGCCAGTGGAAAGAAGCCAGCGCCAAGGCCTGCAATGAAGAAGCTCCAGCATGCCCTGCTCGGGCTCGATACCGATGCGGCCGTCAGCGCGGCACAGCAGCTGCGCAAGGACGGTACGCCGCTCCTCGACGTGCTCCAGGAGGCCGTGCTGCCGGCGCTCGATGTCCTGAGCCGGTCGTATGACACGGGCGAGCTCTACATCCCGCAGATGCTCGTCGCGGCCGATGCGTTCGAGACGGCCATCGGCGCGCTCACGGAGGGGCGCGAGGACGAGATCCACGATGCGCTCATGGACGGGCGCGTCGAGATCTACACCGTCGAGGGCGACATCCACGACATCGGGAAGAACCTCGTCGGCACGATCCTGCGGGCGAGCGGCTTCGCCATCCTCGACCTCGGGCGCAACGTGCCGACCGAGCAGGTCATCGCCGAGGCGCGCAAGTGGCGGCCCGACGTCATCATCGGATTCGCGCTCATGACGACGACGGTGCCGGAGCAGCGCACGCTCGTCGAGCAGCTCAGCGAGCAGGACATGCGCGACCATGTCGCCGTGCTCGTTGGCGGCGACGTCGTCTCCGAGCGCTGGGCGCAGGAAATCGGCGCCGACGGCTACGCGAGGACGGCATTTGACGCCGTCCGCCTCGTGCGCGACATGGTCGCGCGGCGCAGGAACGCCGCACGCGAAGCTGCGGGCGAGGTGTGAGCACGCCGTCCGCCTGCGGGGCGGGCGGCACACATTTACATGGAGGATGGATCGGACAGATCACGCGGACTCTAACTCCGCGCAGCCGGGTGGAACTCCCGGATTCTCCGCCAGCAAACAGCAAGGCTGCTGCACATCGGGCAGCAGCCTTTTTTGATACCTTTTTGTATGCCGCTCCGTTTTGCGCGAGCGAAGAAAGCATGGTGATGCATCATGAAACAGAAACATGTCACGGCCATCCCGCAGACGAATGACCCGAAGACGCGCGACCGGTTTTATCGGAAGAACACGGAATTTTTCCGCCTCGTCGAGCAGATCAAGCTCTGGCCGACGCGCTCCGGCGTGCTGCACGGCGTGAAATCCATCGAAATCTATGGCGAGACGGCGCGCATCACGACATTCTGCGGCGCGTCGTTCCTCGTGCGCAATTCGAAGAACAGCCGCGCGGCGCGCTGGCTCCGCAACAAATGGTGCCGCTCGGCCTGCAAGGCGTGCAAGATCCCCGCGTGGAAGATCGCGAAATACCAGAAGACGCATATGAATCAGAACTTTGGCTTGGAACTCTGAGAGAGGGGGAACGTTATGGAAAGCTTTGTCCGCGTGCCCGGCTCGTGCGGCGAGCTCGTGCAGGGCTGGCACCGTGGCGAGCCGTTCCTCGTGACGTGTCCGATCGAACTGTATACGACGGTGCATGTCTCCGACCGCATCGAGGGGCTGCATGGTCTCGGGCGGAAGTCGCTGCGGGCGCTGGAGCTTGCACTCGAACTCGTCGGCGAAGAGTCGTTCCCATGGGGCATGGAGCTTACGAGCGAGCTGCCGCATGGCAAGGGCATGGCGTCTTCGAGCGCGGACATCGCGGCCGTTGCGGCGGCAACGGGACTTGCATTTGGCCGCGCGCTGACGCCGCATGAGATTCTCTCGCTCGCCGTGCGCATCGAGCCGACGGATGGCGTGTTCTTCCCGAGCATCGTGTGCATGAACCAGGTTACGGGGACGCTGCTCGAAGCATATCCCGCGATGCCGCGCTTCTGGATTGCTGTGTTTGACACGGGCGGCACGGTGGACACGCTGGCACAGCATGCGCGTCGGCTGCCGCTGCCGGAGCATCCATGGCAGGACATCTTTCCGCTCCTGCACGGGGATGCGGCGACGGTCGCGCGCGCGGCGACGCAGAGCGCCCGCTGGCACGACGCCGTCCTGCCAAAGCCGGACTTCGCCGCATTCCTCGCTGCTGCACGGCAAAGCGGCGCCCTCGGCCTCTGCACAGCCCACAGCGGCACGGTGCTCGGCGCACTGTTTCCGCCGGAGCTGACGAAAGAGGCGGTGGAAGTGGAGGCTTCGAAGCTTTGTGCCGCCGTCCCCGCGCTCGCCTTCCTCCGCCTCACGCGACTGCGCGCTGGCGGCATCGAGGTTTCGATGTCAGAAAAACGGTATTTGCAAAGATGAACTTGGCGAACCTGCTGTTGCGGTTCGCTCTTTTATTTCTGTGAATATTATACGCGAGGACGGAAATCATCAACCTTTATTGGAGCAGAGACAGCAAGCTCGATGCGTTCTGGTTCGCCTGCGCGAGCATGGTTTGTGCGGACTGGGCGAGGATGCTGGCTTTCGTGTAGTTCGTCATTTCCTTTGCCATGTCGGCGTCGCGCGGCGTGAGCTTGACCTTCATCCCCGACGCGGCTTTCTTGAGCTGCTTGCCGAGCGTCGTGTCGGGGGGTAAAAATTTTATGTGGATGCAAGAAAATACCATAGCGATATGATATACTGAAAGCAAATGGAGGCGGCATCATGAAATATATCGAACGCATCAAGGCGCTTGTCCTGCATGAATTGCAGAACGAAGATGCAAGCGTGTTTCTTTTTGGCTCTTGGGCGCGTGGGCAGCAACGGCAGAGCTCGGATGTCGATGTCGCCATTGAATACCATGGCCCATCGAACTGGCGGAAAATTGCTGATCTGAGGGAAGCACTCGAAGAATCGACGATCCCGTATCGCGTGGATGTCGTTGATATGCAAGAGGTTTCAGCCGCACTTGTGAAGGAAATCCGAAAGGATGGCATCGTATGGAAAGCATGACGGAGCGCATGGAAAAAGCGGGGGACGCCTTGCGGCGTTTGCATGAGGTCATCGTTCGTGATGATCTGAACGAGCTGGAACGGGATGGCCTCATCCAGCGGTTTGAGTTCTGTTTTGAAATCCTCTGGAAATGCGGCAAGGACTATTTGCGCGATGTGGAAGGTCTCGATGCGGCTTCACCGAAGAAAGTCATCCGCATGTCACGCGAGGTCGGCCTGCTCACGGATGAAGAAACGGAACGGGCGCTCAACATGGCGAATGACCGCAACCAGACGGCACACATGTACGACGAACAGATGGCCATCGCACTCGTGGAACGAATCAGAGGGCATGAGGCGCTCATGCAGCAGTGGTATCAGCGGATGAAATCTGCAGAAGTTGCAGAGAGGAATTGAGCTCATAAATGCAGTGTCGTTTCGAAATACAGCACGGCATCAAGAAATGGAGTGTATTTTTATAGTGGACAAATTGGACACTTTGTGCTAGAATCTTTTTCGGAAACATTTCAGGCAATGGAGCCGCGCAACACAGGAGTCGTGTCTTGTGGTGCGCGGCTTTTGGTTTATCCTGCCGCAGGAGCGGCATGGGAAAGGGGAAAGGATTTTTATGGGAGAGACAAAGTCTCACGGCATGAGCCTGGATAGGCTCGGCCTCTGGATCATCGTTGCGACGGTGCTCGGCGCTGTCGTCGGCCTCGTCATGGGCAAGCCGGCGCACATGTTCGCGCCGCTCGGCAACCTCTTCATGCAGCTCATCAAGATGGTCGTCGTGCCGCTCGTCCTGTTCTCGTTGATCGGCGGCGCGGCTGCACTCGGCAAGTCGAAGAGCGCGGGCAAGATCGGCCTTCTGACATTCGTCTACTATGGCATCACGACGGCCGTCGCCGTCGCGCTCGGCCTTGCGATGAGCACGATTTTCACGCCAGGCGCGGGCATCGACATGTCGACGCTCGAAAGCGCGGCCATCCATGTCGATCACATGGAGGAGAGCACGCAGATCCCGGGCTTCTGGGATACGGTCACAGGGTTTGTGCCGGCAAACCCGTTCAAGGCGCTCGTCGATGGCAACATTCTGCAGATCATCGTCTTCGCGATGTTCATGGGCTTTGCGGCGACGTTCCTCGATGATGAAAAGAAGCAGTTCGTGCTGAACTTCTTCAACTACCTCACGGAACTCTTCATCAAGGTCATGACGGCCATCATGTATGTCGCGCCGATCGGCGTCTTCTGCCTCATGGCGGATGCGACGGGCACGTTCGGCTACACGGTGCTTGCAAAAATCGGCTACCTCATCGTGCTCTACGTCATCGTCCTTGCGGTTGTCACGTACGGCATGATTGGCGGCACGGTTGCGATGTTCTCGAAGTGCACGACATACACGAAATTCTTCAAGGCGATGTGGAAGGTGCAGGTCTTCGCATTCTCGACAGCGTCCTCGATGGCGACGTTGCCGCTCAATATGCAGACGGCGCGCGAAGAGCTCGGCGTCTCGGCCGAGACGACATCGTTCGCGCTGCCGCTCGGCGCGACGATCAACATGAACGGCAACGCGGCCTACTACGCGATGGCCGCGACGTTCATCGCGCAGATGTACGGCATGGATCTCTCGATGCCGCAGTACATCGCCATCATCATCACGAGTACGCTCGGCGCTGTCGGCCAGTGCTCGTCGTCGCCGTCCTCGTTTCGGCGGGCATTCCGATTGACGCCCTGCCAATCCTCTTCGGTGTCGACCGTATCTTCGACATGCTGCGCACGGCGGTCAACATCACCGGCGACGCGGCCTGCGCGACGATCGTCGATCGTTTCCGCGAAGAGGGCTGATTTCTGCGGATTGCGCGGAAAACGTCATTCTATCACTGCTTCCTTTATGCTATAATGTGCCTGTGGACTTATATCCGCAGGCTTTTTTGTGCCTGTAGGAACAGATAGAGAGGAAGTTTCCGTTTTGGAAAAAGACCGGCAGGGAAAGAACGAGATTCAGAAGCGCATCATGCGCGTGCTCGCGGCAATGCTCGTACTCATGGGCATCATCGTCTTGCGCTATGGCTATGTGCAGCTTGTGCAGGGCGACAAGCTCGCGGCGCGCATGAAGTCGCTCGTGGGGCAGGAGTACGAGCGCCAGTCGCCGCGCGGCGCCATCCTCGACCGCAACGGCCGCGAGCTCGCCGTCAGCTCCATGACGAAATCGCTCTTCATCGACCCGAGCCAGGCCGCGAAGAAAGAATCGCCCGAGGATGTCCAGGCCGCCATCGCCAAGGGCGGCGGTTTCGTCTGGCTCAAGCGCTTTCTCTCGCAGGACGAGTACGACGCCGTCAAGGCCTACATCCGCGAGAAGGAGCTCACGGACTGCCTCGGCTTCGTCGACGAGCCGAAACGCTACTATCCGAACGACGTGCTCGCGGCGAACGTGCTCGGCTTTGTCGGTTCGGAGGACAAGGGACTCGACGGCATCGAGCAGGCGTATGACAGCCTCATCAAGGGAGAGGTCACGGAGAGCTTCCTTTATACGGATTCGCGCTCGAAGCCGATTCTTGACTCCATCTTCCAGAAGCAGCCATATCGCGGCAACCGTTGCAAGAACATCCAGCTCACGATTGACAGCACGATGCAGTTCACCGTCGAGCAGGAACTCGACCGCGCCATGGCGGAAAACAATCCGACGGCCGTGACCTGCGTCGTCATGGATCCGAAGACGGGCGACGTGCTCGCCATGGCTTCGCGGCCGACGTACAACCCGAACAAGTATTACGATTATTCGCCGGAAGCGTGGAAGAACCGCGCCGTTTCCTTCATCTATGAGCCGGGTTCTACGTTCAAGTCCGTCGTCGCGGGCGCGGTGCTCCAAGAAAAAGTCGTCACGCCGAATCAGGTCTTCGTCGATCCTGGCTACGTCATGGTCTCGGGCCGCCGCATCCAGAACTGGAACGGCGCGAGCTTTGGCACCGTCACGTTCACGGACGTCGTGAAGCAGTCGCTCAACACGGGCTTTGCGCAGGTCGGCCTGCGCCTCGGCGCCGAGAACCTCATGAAGTATGCGAAGGCATTCGGCTTTGGCGAGCCGACGGGCATCGGCCTGCCGGGCGAGGAAAGTGGCATCCTCTTCGACCCCGACGACATGCGCGCCTCCGACATCGCGACGACGGCCATCGGCCAGTCCATCGCCGTCACGCCGATCCAGCTCGTGCGCGCCATGGCCGCCATCGCGAATGACGGCGTCGTGCTGAAGCCGCACATCGTCAAGTCCATCCAGAATGCCGACGGCTCGACCTACATGGAAGCCCAGCGCGAGGAAGTAGGCCGCGCGCTCGAATCCGCGACGGACAAGACGCTCGTCGGCCTGCTCGAACAGGTCGTCGCTTCGGGCGGCGGCAAGAAGGCGGCCGTCAAGGGCTACCGCATCGCGGGCAAGACCGGCACGGCGCAGAAGATTCGTCCCGACGGCACGGGCTACATGGAAGGACGCTACATCGCCTCGTTCTGCGGCTTCGCGCCTGTCGAAGACCCGCAGATCGTCGTGCTTGTCATGATTGACGACCCGGGCACGGGCAACTTCTACGGCGGCCAGATTGCCGCGCCTGTCGCCCAGCGCATCTTCGCTCAGCTCCTGCGGTATCTGCGCGTCGAACCGTCGACCGATCCGTTTGCCGACATGGAAAAGACCCAGCGCGAGAAGCCGCGCCCCGAACCGAAGAAGTTCGAGGGCGAGATTCCGACCGGCATGATTGTCGTGCCGGATTTCAGCGGCCTTTCCATCCGCGCCGCTGCGCAGAAAGCGGCCGCCGCCGGCCTCCAGTTCGAAAGCGAGGGCAGCGGCACGGCCGTCTCCCAGACCATCCCAGCCAACACCCTCGTCGAGCAGGGCACGAGCGTCAGCGTGACGTTCGGGCAATAAAGAAATCGCCGGTGAAGCATGCGTGGCACTTCTTCACCGGCGATTTTGTCATGCGAGGAAAGGAAAAGATGAATCGGGTTATTTCTTGAAGAACGTGATCTTCAGGCCGTTTGAGAGCACTGGCTGGCCCTTGCCTTTGAGGATGACCTGGCCGGGCATGGAGCCTTCGGCGTTGAAGACGAGCGTGCAATGGCCCTCTTCCTTGAGGTTCTGGTTGACGTCCTCGCCGACGGAGACGACCGTGTACTCGGAGCTGCCGATGGAGAGCTTGTCGCCTTTCTTGATTTCGCCCTTGAGCTGGCCGCCTGTGTGCTCGACGACCATCTCGGAGAGGTTCGGGCGGATGCCTTCGTCGAGCAGGATGACGCTCTGGTTGTTCATGAGGAAGGTGCGCGCGAGGTTGCCGATGGCCGTGATGGTCACTTCATATTTCGTTTCCATGGATGAGAAATCCCCTTTCGTCCCAGTTCTATGCAGAATAATGCTTGATTACTCTTCATTATAGCATAAATTTCGGCATTTTTGGCGGACATGTGACAGATTTCTCTTTTTTATGGAAATTTGCAGAAATATTTTCGTGAAAATCCTTGACAGAGAGGGGCAGATTTCGTATAATACTTTTTGTTGACAGCGCAGAGCTGTCATGAAGACCTAGGGGCATCGCCAAGTTGGTAAGGCACGGGATTCTGAATCCCGCATGCGTAGGTTCGAGTCCTGCTGCCCCTGCCATTTGAAAACAGAGCATCGCGGATTCGCGGTGCTTTTTTTGTTGCAGGATTTTGCGCTTTTATCGAGAATCCATAAGGGAGAAACCGATTTTTTGCCGCTGGGCGGTCATCGGTTCTATTTGCAAGTTCCCTTGTTTTTGGAGACATCTATGAAATGGCGATATTCGTCCCGCTTTCTCGCGGGGCTTCTGTTGCAGATCATCTTTTCTTTCCTGTCATTTTCGAGCGGGCATCTCGTGCTGGCGTTCTTTGGCACACTGCTGACGGCGGCTGTGATCGGCTTGTTGCCGGGGCTTTGCGCCGCCTTGCTGGCGGGCGCATTTTTCAGCTTTTTAGTGGAAAGCGGGCGCTTCTTCATGCTGCCCGTAGACTTCCTGCTCGTGTTCGTGGCAGCGTATGCAGCACGGCATAGCTGGCTGGATTCGTGGCGGCGGATGCTCTTCGGAGGACTCGCAACGGGCTTTGTTGCAGGCCTTGCTGCATTCGGGCTCGGCAGCTGCCTGGAGTTCCCTCTGGCAGATTCCATCATGAAGGGGACGTGGCTGACGGCGGGCATGCCGGAGGCGCATGTACAGCTCCTGCTCTCTGGCATATATCATGCGGCGGACGTCGGGATCAGCTTTTTGCTGCTCGCAGGGCTCCGGCGGCTGGCACCGTCGCTGTTCCTTGTGGAACCGCATCCCGCGACATTCGCGAAGGAAGGCGTGCGGCGGTTCCCCATTCGCGTGAAGCTCCTCGTGATCTTGAGTGTCGTGATGGTCTTCACGGCGTCGCTGCTCTTTTTCTGCGTGCGCGGCATTTACCGCCAGCAGCTTGTCGAGACGTATGGATCTGTTGCGCGCAATTTCGTCGAAGCAGCGTCCATGCTCGTGGATGAACGGGAACTGCCCGTCATCCTCGCGCCGGGCGGCAGCGAGACGGAGGCATACCGCGAGCTCTTTTCGGATATGCGGGCGTTCTACGCGCGCTCGGACGACATCATCCGCTATCTGAACCTCTATACGGTCGGCGAACAGGACGGGCGCGGCTATGCCATGACGATCTGCGACCCGTCGGATACGGGCTACCGCTATGGCCGGACGTTCTGGATGGACGAGGATGCGTATTACGATGAAATCGGCAAGCAGATGCTCGACCCGAAAGACAACCGCATGATCGGTCTGGCTCATGACGATTTACAAGCCGCTCTATGACCCTGATGGCAAAAAAGTCGCCTTCATCGGCATCGACCTCGACATGACGCGCGCGATGCAGGAGATGCGCGTGCTCGATACGAAGATGCTGAGCATCGAATTCATCATCTTCAGCCTGCTGCTGGCGCTGATGTACCGGATTATCACGCAGCAGGTCATCGACCCCGTGCGCCGCTTGCAGGAGATGCTCGGCTATTTCCGCGAGCATCGCGAAAAATCGCCTGCTGAAGAGGCGCCGACGTCGGGGGACGAGTTCGAGGTGCTCGCGCACGACATTACGGAGGTGCAGGACATCATCCTGCAGGATTCGGAGCAGCTCCAGGAGTATCTCGACCTCATCCAGCGCATGGCGCTCCGCGACGAGCTCACGGGCGTGCAGAATCACACGGCGTATGAGAACAAGCTCTCGGAGCTCACGGCCGTCATCACGGCGGGCACGGCGGAGTTCGCCATCCTCATGGCGGATATGAACGGGCTGAAATTCGTCAACGATGTCTACGGCCATGAAAAAGGCGATATCGCACTGCGGGCGATGAGCCGCGCACTTTGCGACATCTTCAAGCACAGTCCGGTTTACCGCATCGGCGGCGACGAGTTCGTCGTCGTGCTGACCGGCCGCGACTACGAAAACCGCGACGCGCTGCTGGGGGAGCTCGCGCCCTATGAGCGCGTGCGCAACCGCGCAGCGGCCGAACCGTGGACAGAAGTCGCCATGGCTGTCGGCTGCTCCGTCTACGATCCGCTCCAAGACCGCGACTATCAAGACGTTTTCAACCGCGCGGACGAGACGATGTACGAGAACAAGCGGCGGATCAAGAAAGAAGCGGGCGAGCTCTGAACTGTCCGAACACCCGATAAAAATGCGCACTGCGAAGCTTTGAAAGCTGCTTCGCAGTGCGCATTTTTTGCATGTGTTATCGCGTGATTGCGTTACTGCCGGATGGCGCGGATGTCGTCGAGGTAGAAGTGGGAATCGACGGGCTCATCGCCGACGGTGTTGCAGTAAATCGCGAAATGCTGCAGGCGTTCGGGATGGAACGTGCCGCCGTTCTTGCCGACGAAATCCTTGAACGGCAGGACGACGTGCTGCGGCGTCGTCTTTTTTGCGAGGTCGGTGAGGTTCACCTCGAAGTCCTCGCCGTCCGAATTCATCTGAATGATGAATTTCTGGCCCTTGCCGTCCGGATAGAACCAGAACGAGACGGCATCATAGGCGCTCCAGTCGACGCCCATCGATTTGATGATGCCGGCCCAGCCGCCTTTGACGAGGCTGTAATGGAAGTCGAGGCTGTAGCTGCCGTCGCTTTTTTGCGCAGCGTCCGTGGAAAGGCTCGGGCGGATGGCGCAGCCGGGGCCGCAGTTCGTCGAGTACGCACCGCGCAGGAGCTCGTTGTCGCCATAGTAGTTTTCAAACGTATCGACGACGTCTGCCGGGAGCGCGACCTCGGGCATGTTGTAGAAGACGCGCAGGCTGTCGACCGTTTTGCCATCGAGCAGGAAGTCGATGTTTCCGACCGTCTTGCCAATTTTTTCGAGGAGGTCGCTGGTGATGGAGGCGGCAAATGTACCGTCGGCCGTCTTCGTGGCGGCTTTTTCCTCGATGGCTTTGCCCGCAGCGTCTGTAAAGCGGAACGCGGCCTTCTGGTACGTTCCAGCTGCTTTTGCCGTGACCTCGGCTGGAGCCGTGATGCGCGCATTCGAGCTCGGCGCGGTCAGGTAGCCGTAGGTGGCGGCAGCGGGGACAGACTGGACATCGAGCTTCTGCCAGTCGGGCATCTGTCCTGCAAAGACGGAACGCGGGTCATTGTAGAAGCGCGTGAAGCCGTCGACCATCTCGTGGCCGCGCTGCTTGTCCACCATATAGGGCTGGTCGAAGACATCTTCATTGAAGTTCGACCATGTCGAGAAATACGGGAACTTGTGCGCGGAAAGCACATCCAGCGCCTCGGTGAACCAGTCCTTGCGCTGTGCCCCCGTGCGGCCGAGCGTGTCCTTGCCGCAGAGGATGCCCGTCTCAGGAATCGTCGTGATCTTTCCGTGCTTCGCGGCGAACGACTGCACGATGTCCATGTTCTTCGCGAAGTTCTCCATCCAGTTGTCCTTCGCCTGCGGCTTTTCCTGATACATGTCAAAGCCCGGCACGTCGATGAACGCATCGCCGGGGTAGCGTGTCAGGTAGTCCGCCTCGTCCGTGAACGGGCCATTTGGCGAGTAGACATAGAGGAAGTTGTGCACGCCCTTTTCGTCGCGCAGGTATTCTTCCGTGTAGCGGAAGAGGTTCTTGAACTCGCTCGCCGAGCAGTGCGCCGCACCCCACCAGAACCAGCTGCCGTTGTTCTCGTGATAGGGACGGAACAGCACGGGGATGTTCTTTTCCTGCAAGGCGAGGCCATAGGCCGCAATCTTGTCGAGATAGGCCGTGAAGACAGGGTTGAGGTCGCCGCCGGGCAGCACGCGCCGCACGACATCGCCATCCGTCACGACAGACGTGAAGCCGGAAAAATCATAATCGCCATTTGTTTTGCCCTTGGCCGCGACCTGCGCAAAGTTCGGCATGTGCGCGGAGAGCGAGACGATGGCGCCGAGCTTTGATGCGCACTCGGACGCTTCGACGGCGCGGTCGATGGCGGCCTGTCCCGTCACGGGCGGATACGCGCCGGCAGGCGGCTCGTGTCCCTGATATTCCGTGTCATTTCCCGCGAGCGTCATCGCGTCAATCGGCATCACGGCCGGATAGTCGCGCAGCATCGTGAAAGTATCCGACGTGCCAGCCTTGCCCGGGCCTGCATGCATGAGCAGGTCGTTCATGTGGCCGTAGAGCACATAGTCGGAGTCTGCGATGCCGCCGAGGAAGCTGTAGAGCTTCGCGGCATTCGGGATGGCCTTCGCATCGGTCAGAGCGACCTGCGCGGGCGTCTGCAGCTTCTTCAGATCGACCTTCTCCTGTTTCGCCGGCTGCACGGTGCGCGTCACATAGCCATCATCGTAGGACAGCGTGATGTTGTCGATGGCGAGCTTGCCGCAGTAGTCGGTCTCCGAGCCGACGATGTTGACTTCGAGCAGCGTGAGCGGCGCGGCGGGCGTGTCGAATGCAGCCGTGACATGCGCTTTCTTCCAGCCGTTCCCGGCATCCGCCGCGTTCTTCGTGTCGATGGCCGTGACGGCGGAGACCTCCGCGCCTGCCGTCGTCTTCATGTAGACCTTCGTCTGGAACGCGCCCTGCGTCATGGCCTCGGGGCGGAAATAGAAGTCGAACGAGAGGCGGTTGCTCCTGCCGACGTCGAGCGGCTGCGCTTTGCTTGCCGCACCAGCGCCGAACTTCACCTCGCTCCAGCCGTTTTCCTTCTGGCCCCGATAGTCGGCATCGAACGCGAGCGCACCGCCGCCGACCTCGGAAAGATGCAGGACGGCAGGCTCGCCATCATACGCCCACTTTCCATCATAATGCCAGCCTTCGAGGTCTTTGGCAAAATTCCAGGAAATGGTCTCGGCAGCCTTGGCAGGCGAAGCGAGGACAGGCACGGACGCAGCCCCGAACGCAAGCGAGAAAGAGAGTGCCAGCGGCACCGCGCGCCACAGCAGACGGTCATTCATAAAAGATTCCTCCAATGCAATTATTTCAAATATGTTGAAATATATAAGTTATATCTTTATAATACACGACGGAAGACGAAAAGTCAATCGAAAACGCGAAACCTTGTTCCATGCCTGCTTTTGCGATACAATGAAAAGAAAGCTGAAAGAAATTTTGTGCGGAAATTTATTTCGGAGAGGAGTGCAGGAGGATGGAAGAGCTTTCGTATAAAGAAGATGCATGGATGGAGAAGGTTGACGGAAAAATTGTCATGATGTCACCGCGGCCATTTGTGAAACATACGATCATTGCTTCTAATATTTTTGCGATTTTTCATCGCTTTTTGAGAGGCAAACCGTGTGTCGCATTTGGCGATGGTGTGGATGTCCATCTGGACGAAAAGAACACGTTCATTCCTGATGTGATGATTGTCTGCAATCAGGACATTATCCATGAAGACGCAATTTACGGTGCGCCGGACCTTGCCGTCGAAGTCCTTTCTCCATCGACGATGCGCCGTGACCGCACGGTGAAAATGAAAAAATACGCGGCGGCGGGCGTGCGCGAGTACTGGATCGTGACGCCAGGGACGAAAAGTATCGAGGTATATCTGAATCAGGATGGCACGTTCGAACTCGACGAGGTTTACGTCGATTTTACGGAACTTGAGCTCAAAGCGATGGACGAGGAAGAGAAGAAGGCCGTGAAGTGGCAGATCAAGGTGTCGCTGTATGATGATTTGCTGGTTGATGTCAAAGAAATTTTCGAGAAAGTTTGAGTGTGTGAAAAGAAAGCGGGAATGTGATGCATAAGATTCTTTTTGTCTGCCATGGCAATATCTGCCGGTCGCCGATGTGCGAGTTCGTGATGAAGGAGCTCGTGCGGCGGGCGGGGCGGGACGCGGAGTTCGTCATCGATTCGAAGGCCTGCCGCACCGATGAAATCGGAAATGACGCGCACCCCGGCACGCAGCAGATGCTCCGCGCGAAGGGCATCCCGTTTTCGCGCCGTGCGGCACGGCTTATCCGGCGCGAGGACTATGAGGCGTATGACTTCGTCATCGCGATGGACGACGAAAACATGTGCGACCTGCGCCGCCTCACGAAAGGCGACCCCGAGCACAAATGCCGCCTGCTCTTGTCGTTCGCAGGCGAAGAGCGCGAAGTGGCCGATCCGTGGTACACAGGGAATTTTGAAGCGACGTATCAGGATGCCGTGAAGGGGTGCAAGGCGCTTCTGGAAGCGTGCGAGGGAAGGGGCGAGGAACCATCATCATGTGGAAAATGATTCGGACATGGCCGATTTGTCGGATGGCAGGACTGCTTTGCGCATCCATCGTGCTTGGAACGATAGCGATGATTGGCGTATATTTCCTCCCGACGGCACCGATGTTCCATCATGTGGAACGTTCTATCGAGATTTTCGAGACAGAAGGCACGCATTATGGATGGGCGAACGGCAAGCACAGTTCCGATATTGATAATTTCACGAATGCGCTGATGCTGCAGAATGCTATCTTTTCAGGGTCTGGAAACGCTGCCTATGATGCGATGCTGAACCAGCGCTTTGCTTATCTGGATACAGAGCCTGCGGAGGCTTTGGTCAAAGAGGTGCATGGCGAGGCTCCTTTGTCGGTGGCGACATATGCGCATTACTGGCATGGATACCTTGTCATCTTGAAACCTCTGCTCTGTCTCATGGATGTTTCTTATTTGCGGATACTGAATCTTATGGTGCAGGTGCTCTTGTCGGCATGGCTCATTCGGAAACTCGGGCAGGAATTCGGATCGGGGGCCGGGACGGCTTATCTTCTGATGTATCTTTTTCTGAATCCTGTATCACTTGCGATGTCGTTTCAGTTTTCGACGATGTTCTACATCATGTCAATCATGACCGTCTGCGTGCTTCGAAGATTTGATGATTGGGATGAAAAGCGGCGATGCATGCAGAGGTTCCTCGTTGTGGGTGCATTGACGGCATTCTTTGACTTCTTGACCTATCCGTTCGTGTCTCTGGGCATTCCTCTCGTTGTCTTTCTCATGATGCGGCAGAAGCGTGGCGGTCTCCGGACCATGTCGGAGGGCGGGGAGCTCCTGCTTTCTACCGGAGTGTCGTGGGGCATCGGTTACGGCGGCATGTTTCTTGGAAAATGGCTCGTTGGATGGTTTCTGACAGGCGTGAATGTCCCAGCGGAAGCCATGCATCAGGCAGCGTATCGGATGTCTTCGCAGTCAGGGCTCGACGGTGGTGGTACGTCGTTCCATGCGCCCGCTGTGTGGTTCAAGAATTTCATCATTCCGCTCCATGAACCTTTTGGTCTCTGTCTCCTGCTGGCCTTTCTGTTCCTGGCATGGAAGGCATATCGTCATCGGAAAGAGATCGTTCTGGCGGAACAGAAGGTGCTTTGCAAGCTGCTCGGGATCGTCGCTTGCTATCCTTTTCTCTGGTATGCGGCCTTGACGAACCATTCGTATATGCATGACTGGTTCACCTATCGCGAACTGGCAATCACCGTGTTTGCTGTCAGCATGCTGCATTCTGTTATTTCCGCCAAAGAGAAGATGCGGGAGGAGGGGAGGCATGGATAAGATTGCAGTTCTGATTCCTTGCTATAATGAGGCGAAGACCATCGGAAAAGTGGTGGACGATTATCGGCGTGCCCTGCCGGAAGCAGCCATCTATGTCTATGACAACAACTCGACGGATGGCACGGGAGAGATTGCGCGGCAGCATCATGCCATTGTCCGACGGGAGTTCCGGCAGGGCAAGGGGAATGTCATCCGGACGATGTTCCGAGAGATTGAAGCGGATTGCTATCTCATGATTGATGGAGATGATACGTATCCTGCGGAACATGCACGAGAGATGTGCCAGATGATTCTTTCAGGCGAAGCCGATATGGTCATCGGAGATCGCCTTTCGACAACGTATTTTGAAGAAAACCAGCGTCCATTCCACAATCTGGGGAATGAAATGGTTCGAAAATTCATCAATCTCTTCTGGCATCCACAGGAACCCATCCGTGACGTCATGACAGGGTATCGCGCCTTCAGCCCGATGTTTGTCAAGAGTTTTCCCATTCTGGCGCAGGGCTTTGAAATCGAGACCGAGATGACGATTCATGCGCTTGACAAGAATCTCTGCATCCGGAGTGTCGGTGTCGAGTATCGTGACCGTCCGCCAGGGAGTGTGAGCAAGCTCAACACTTATACGGATGGTGCAAGAGTGCTTTGGACGATTTTCCGCTTGTATCGCGATTATCGCCCGATGCGGTTCTTCGGCATGGTGGCCGTATTTTTCGCAGCTGTTTCTATCCTGCTGTTCCTGCCAGTTCTGACAGAATATCTGGAAACAGGGATGGTTCCGCGGTTTCCAACGTTCATCGCAAGTGCGTTTTCCATGCTGGCGGCTTTTCTGGCAACGGCCTGCGGCTTGATCTTGGATACGCATGCGAGGAACAGCCGGAAGAACCTCGAAATCCAGATGAACATCATTCACATGATGCTGCATGTGAAGAAACGCGGAGAAGGATGACTTTGCAATCCGAAGGGAAGGAAGACCGATGGTGAAGATTACGGGCTGGTACCAGCTGCCGAATGCGCTGCCGCAGCAGGTGGATTTTGAAGAGCTGTTCGATGCATCGTTCATGCGGCGGTTCACGCGGTATCGGTCGTTTGAAAAGTTCCTGGCGGGCGGCCGTTTCGTCATCCGCTCGCAGGCGGATTTCGAGGCGCTGCCAGAAGAAGAGATGGACGCGCATGTGCGGCGGGCGACGCGGTTTTCGTCGTGGAAGGAGATGCTTGACACGGCGACGGATCTCTATGCGCGGCGTGCGGGCAGGAGGTGATGATGATGGATTTTCAGGATCTCATCCATGCGATCCATGTGGCAGAGGCGGAAGGTGATATCGATGGTTGTGCTGCCTGCCAGCTCCAGATGCTGGAGATGACGAAGGCACAGCCAGAGCTTTTGCGGACGGTCGATACGACATATCTGAGGATTGACTATCTCATGCGGATTCTGGCGGCAGCTGTCCTGGCTTTCGGGCGGGGCGAGTGGAAGATGGCGAAGTATTACATGCTGCACTTTCCTCCTCAATTCCTGAAGCGTCAAGGATGCTTCCCCGAACATCGGGCGATGCTCGGACGCATTGCCTATGAAGAAGGTGCATTCGAAGAAGCGTCACAGTTCCTGAAAGCGCACCTTGCAGAATATCCTCAGGACGAGATGGCATGGTTCTGGCTGGGGAATGCTGAGTTCCGGCAAAGGCGGTTCTCAAAAGCGGTGGCAGCTTATACGCGTGCGCTTCATCGGAAGAAGAGCCTGTGCGAGGCAGATGAGAATCGTGCAGCTGCATTTCAGGAAATGTGCACGCAGGTGGGGCAGATGACTCTTCCAAAGATACCATCTCCTGCAGTGGAGGTAGATGCGGAGGATTGGGAGGCAGTACGCCATCTGCCTATCTTCATCAATTGCCGCGACCGCGTCGATTGCCTTTCCAGGCTGGTGGACTGGCTCTTGCAGGCAGGGTATGAGAATCTCATCCTGCTGGACAATGATTCGACGTATGAGCCGCTCTTGCAGTATTATGAAGATATCCGCTCAGAGCGGGTGCGCGTCGTGATGCTCGGCGAGAATCTCGGACATACGGCCCTATGGGACAGCGCGGTGCTGGAGATGCTGGACATCGAGACACCGTATGTTTATACCGATCCTGACGTTCTGCCAGCCGAAGCATGCCCGAAGCGGTTCCTGATGGATGATTTGCGTATCCTTTCCCGCTATCCGGGCATCCAGAAAGTCGGCGCTGCATTGCGTTATGATGATATTACTTATGAGGCGAGCGAGCGGACGAGGTCGGAGGCAGCCTGCTATTATCATGCACCTCTGGGCGGAGATGTTTATTTTGCCAATGTGGATACGACGTTCGCACTTTATCGGAATGCCCGCTTCTATTATCGAGGTCCGGCCGTCCATATGGCGGGAAAGTACATGTTCCGGCATCTTCCCTGGTACTATGATTCGGAGCATCTCCCGGAGGATGAAGTATATTATATGAAACACGCGAATGCTTCTTCGTCAACGGGAACGCTCTTGAAGACGTTGCATCGCATCTGAAGAGGGGAATGGAATGGAATTCCGAGAGATTGACCGGGCATTTCGTGCAGCGGAACAGGCGGGGGATTTGGAAGGCTGCGCGGCATGCCAGGTTCAGATGTTCGATTTGCTGGAGGAGCATCCTGAAATCGAAGATACGCCGGAGTTTGGCTACCAGTATATCCGGGGCATGGTTCTTGTTGCGGCGGCTGCGATAGCGTTTGACAACGGAGACGAGCGAAGGGCGGAGTATTATCTGCGCCATTTCCCTGCGAGGCTTTTGGGGAAAGGTTTTTTCTTTCCAGAATATCGTCATGCCTTGGGCGTGCTCGCATATCGGCGGGGCAGCTTTGCGGAGGCGCAGGAGCTCTTGGAGGCGCATCTTGCCCGGTATCCGCAAGATGAAACCGCATGGATGTATCTCGGGAATGCCCGTTTTCACATGGGAGCGTTCCAGCAGGCAGCGGATGCCTACCGCAAGTCGCTGTTTCAGAAAGCGGAGTTTGAGGAAGCATCTGAAAATCTGACTGCGGCGGTTTCTCGAATGATGTCTCCCAGGGGGGGCTGTGTGTCCAGCGTGAAAGAGCAGGAGGACAGCCTCGGCATCTCGTACGAAAATTGGGATGCGGTGCGGCGCCTTCCCATCTTCATCAACTGCCGTGACCGTGTGGGATGCCTTTCCCGTCTGGTTTCCTGTCTGTTGGCGTGTGGCTATCGGAATCTCATCCTGCTCGACAATGCTTCGACGTATCCGCCGCTGCTTTCATTTTACGAGAGGATACGGTCTTCACGGGTACGCATCGTGAAGCTGGGGAAGAATTTCGGCCACAGGGCGCTTTGGGACAGCGGCATCCTCGAATTCTTGCACATCCGGACGCCATATGTCTATACGGATCCTGATGTGCTGCCGGGAGAGGGCTGCCCGCCCCGATTCTTGCAGGATTTCGTGCGCGTTCTTTCGGAGCATCCGTCTGTCAGCAAAGTCGGAGCGGCACTGCGGTATGACGACATCACATTTTTCGACCGGGAACGGAAACAGGCTTCGGAGTCCGTATTCTATATCGCGCCGATCGCAGAACATGTCTATTTCGCAAATGTCGACACGACGTTTGCGCTGTATCGCAATGTCCGTTTCTACCACCGGGGGCCGGCGCTTCGCATGGCAGGGCCGTATATGTTCCGTCATCTGCCGTGGTATTATGATTATGCGCATCTGCCGGAGGATGAGCAATATTATCTCGATCATGTAGAAAAGAGTTCATCGGTGAAGGCGGACTTCATCAGTGCTTCCAGGGGAAAATGAAGGAAGAGCGGTAGCATCAGGAGAGGGTGGCTGCGTGAGAAAAAGCATGTGGAAACGGTGGCGGTTTTCATGGGCGTTGTTTTTGGGGCTTGTCGCGCTGAACCTGACGGCGCTCGTACAGGCAGAGATGTTCGCAGGAGAAATATCGGTTTCTGCGCATGCCGGACGGCTCGCTGAGGAGCTCGTGCGCGTGGCGGGCTGGGCTGGCGTCTTCACGGCACTGGCCGGATTCCTGCCGCAAAGGGGGCGGCGCGGAGCTGCGGCGATGCTTCTGGGGCTGAGCCTCGTGCTCTGCGGCGTCGATGGCTTCACGCTTGCACACTACCACAGCGTGCTCGATGCAGGGCTGCTCGAAATCGTCTTTGCGACGAATCCTGCTGAGGCATGGGAGTATGTGACGAGCCAGGCGGGCGGCATTGCGGTAGCAGCGGGCGTGCTCGTGGCAGCTGCCAGTCTCGTCGTGGCTGGCGGACGTTTCTTGCGTTGCAGAAAGGATGCGGCAGGCGAGTTCGGCCGCTGGGGCGCGGTATTCCTCTGCGTGCTGCTGCTGGCATTTTTTGCGAGCTTTGTCCATGCGGCGATGGATGAGGATGACCGCGTGGAAAATGATATGCGCTCGAATTCCATCCTGCGCCTCGCCTTGAACATCCGTCAGGCCCATGAGGAAATCGGCTCGGCGGAGTTCGTGGCGTGGACGCTCGCGAATCACGAGGTCGGGGAGACGGAGGGAACCGACGACATTCCGTATGTCGTCTTCATCCTCGGCGAATCGACGAGCCGCCATCACATGCAGCTTTATGGCTACGGCCTGCCGACGACGCCGAAACTCGCGGCGCGGGCGGAGGCAGGCGAGCTCGCAATCTACGAGAACGTCACGAGTCCGCACGCGGGCACGATGGCCGTCCTGCGGACGCTGTTCAGCTTTTACGACAATGACGCGAACGGCATGTGGTACGATTATGGCGATCTCTTCGACATCCTGCGGCAGGCGGGCGTCTACACGGCATGGCTGTCGAACCAGGAGGCGTCGGGCTTTTATGGCAGCATCGGGCGGACGCTCGGCGAGCGCACGGATCATGTCGCGTTCACGAGTCCGGTCGCACATTCCATCGACCTTGCGGAGCGCTATGACAGCGAGGTGCTGCCGTTCCTGGATGAAGAGCTGCGCGAGCGCGTGGCGGAGCCGGTGCCAGCCGCGTTCTACGTCATCCATCTGATGGGGGCGCACGAGGAATTTTCGAAGCGCTATCCGCCGGAGTTTGCACGGTTCACGCCCGAGGATGAGGCGGGACGCGGCGCCCTGGAGGATGCGTCCGCACGGGCCGTGCGGGCGGCGTATGACAATGCCGTGCTCTATGACGACGCCATTGTCGATGAAATCATCCGGCGGTTCGAGGACAAGGACGCGCTTGTGATCTTCATTTCCGACCATGGCGAGGAAGTCTATGATACGCGGGCGCAGTTCGGCCACGGCGACGAGACGAGCCCGTGGCAGCGCGACGTGCCGATGGTGTTCTGGATGTCGAAAGCGTTCCGCGTGAACCATCCGGCCGACGTGCAGCGCATCGAGGCGGCACGCGGGAATCACTGGCAGAGCGATGAGATGATTCATACGCTGCTCGACCTCATGCATGTCCGCGTGGCGGATTTTGACGAAACAAAAAGCCTGCTCGCGCCGAGGCAGGAGCAGGCAGAAAAGGAAGGAAACGATTCATGACATACGAGACAAGGGAACTTCTGGATTTCATCGCGTCCGCGCCGTCGCCGTGTCATACGGTGGCAGCCTCAGCGGAAAAGCTCCGCCGGGCGGGGTTCGAGGAGCTGGAGCTTGGCGGTGCCTGGCAGCTTTCGCGCGGCGGGCGCTATTTCATCCGCGTCTATGGCACGACGCTGCTGGCGTTCACGGTTGGCGCGGCGGGGCCACTGCGCATGGCGGCGGCGCATACGGATTTTCCGTGCTTCCGGCTGAAGCCGGCGGCGGGGCTCGTGCGCGAGGGTTATGGCCTGCTGAATGTCGAGACGTATGGCGGCCTGATTCTGCGTTCGTGGCTCGACCGGCCGCTCGGCCTCGCGGGCAAGGTCGTGCTGCGTGGGGCGGATGCCTTTCATCCTGAGGTGCGCCTCGTCGATTTCGGACGGCCGCTCGTGACGATTCCGAGCCTCGCCATCCACATGGATCGCGCGGTGAACAAGGAGGGCGCGCTCAATCCGCAGAAGGACATGCTGCCGCTCGCGGCGCTCTTTGGCGGCGAGGCAGACGAAGACTGGTGGATGCAGGCACTTGCGGAGCTCTCTGGCGTTCCGGCTGAAGACATCCTTTCCTATGAGCTCTCGACGTATCCATGGGAGCAGGGCTGTACGCTTGGACTTGCGGAGGAACTCGTTTCCTCGCCGCGCCTCGACAACCTCACGTCCGTCTGGGCGTGCCTCGAAGGACTCATGGCCGCGACAAAGGACAGCGTGCCTGAGGGCGTGCGCCTCGTCGCGATCTTCGACAACGAGGAAGTCGGCAGCCGCACGAAGCAGGGCGCTGGTTCGGCCGTGCTGATGGAGGTGCTGCGGCGCATCTATGCAGCGGAGGACGGCGCACGCCTGTCGGCCGCACTCGCGGGCGGCTTTCTGCTTTCCGTCGATGTTGCGCATGGCCTCCATCCGAATCATATGAGCAAAAGCGACCCAGCCGTGCGCCCCGTGCTCGGCGGCGGTGTCGTCATCAAGCAGGCGGCGTCGCAGGCCTACGCGGGCGATGCTGAAGCTGTCGCCATCGTGCGGGCGCTCTGCGAGGAGCGCGGCATCGCGCATCAGGACTTCGTGAACCGCAGCGACAGTCGCGGCGGCTCGACGCTCGGCTCCATCGCCTCGGCGCTCGTCCCCGTCCGTACGATGGACGTCGGTGTGCCGATTCTCGCGATGCACTCGGCACGCGAGACCATGGGCGCGGCAGATGAAACAGCGCTTGCGGAACTCGTGCAGGCCGTGCTGGAATAACAGGACGTATGAGAAAAAGAGAGAGACCGCTCTTGGCATGAGCGGTCTCTCTCTTTATGGAAAACAGGGCAGTTCAGCCCTCTTTGACTTTCTGTGCAACATAGGCAAAAGAATCCGCAACATCTCTGCGAAGATCCTGAAGGGAGGTGACACTGGCTGTTGAGACTTTCAATCCTTCGATTTCTGCGGCATTCTTTTCGTTTGCAGAAAGGACGGCACGGAGCATCTGATGAGATTCCTTCTGTCCTGCTTCGAGCGCTGTGACACGGGATTCGAGATTATCAAAATGTTTGTCGATACGGGCGAACTGAGCGTTCATTCTGTTGTTTAAGGTGTCTATCCTGTTGCTTAAGGTGTCTATCCTGTTGCTTAAGGCGCCCATCTTGTTGTTTGAAACAACAATTTGCTCATCCATCTTATTGTTCAGGCTGTCGATTTTATCGTTCAAAGCTGCAATCTGGGTATCCATCTTGTCATTCAAAGCTGCAATTGCAGCTAGAATCTTTTCTTCCATAGCAGGTACCTCCTTCCTGTCGTTTCATGTACAATACATCTACAATCTAATTCATTATATCATCTTCTCCTCGCTGGGTACAAGAGAACGCGTGAATTTCTTTATTCGTTGGAAGATGCTTGCTGCCGCACACCCTGTTGCCAGCCCTGTCATCATCCCGATGGGCCCGAGGATGGCGAGGTAGGTGAGGAGGGCTGGCGTGCCGGTCATGGCGAGGGCGGCGAAGAGCTGGCCGAGGTGGTGGAAAAGCCCCCCCGCCGCACTGACGGCGGGGAGGGAGAAAGCGTTCGTTCGCTGGAGTAAGAGCATGGCGGCAAAGGACAGCAGACCACCCGCGAGGCTGTAGAGGAAGACGGTCGGCCCGCCGCCGAAGAGGCTGGCAAGGCCGATGCGCAGGCAGACGACGAGCAGTGCGTCACGCGGCGTGAGCGTATAGAGCGCGACGACGGTCACGATGTTTGCGAGGCCGAGCTTTGCGCCCGGCGCGAGGAACGGGATGGGCAGCATCCCCTCGAGCACGAAGAGCGAGAGCGAGACAGCGGTCAGCAAGGCGAGATACGTGAGGCGGAACGTGCGAGACATGGAAAGATAACACCTTTTTGCTTATTTGATTTCGATGATGAGCTTGTGCGGCAGGCAGGCGATGACTTCGCCCTTTTGCGAGATGGCGCCAGTTTTCACGCAGATCTTGTCGTGGCAGTCGGCGTCCGTGACGGCGATGGTGTGACCGTCGACCGTGACGGTGTTCCATCCATCCGGCGTCTCGACGGTGAACGATTCGCGTCCCTCATGCGTCGTCAGCGCGACCGTGCGGACTTCCTCGCCGTCAACCGACACCACCGCCCGCGCGACCGGATTCCCGTTCCAGCCGAAAAATGCCAAGGGCAGAAACGAGGCTGCAAACAACACCAGAAGAAGCAGAAAATCTCGTTTGGAAAGCCTCACTCCGACCGCTCCAGATCTTCTGCAATCTTCATCTTCTGCTCGCGCGAGATCGTGATCTTTCCATGCGACAGCCCGATGAGCCCCGCTTCCTTGAGTTTCGTGACGCCGCGGTTGACAGTCTTGACGCTCGTGCCGATGTCGTCGGCGATTTCCTGCCGTCCCGTGTGCAGCACGAAGAGGTCGGTATCGACGCCGCCGATGCGGCGCAGCAGGTAGTTTTCGAGCCGCAGCACGCTCGGCAGGAACTTGATGCGGCCGTTCTCGTCCGATGTCGGGTACATCTTGATGGCCAAGAGCTCGGCTACGCGGATGGCGAATGCATTGTCCTCCCGCATCCACGCGTAGAATGTGTCGATCGTCAGCGCGTAGACCGTGCACTGCGTCAGCGCCTCGTTCGTCGTCGCATAGCTCTCCTGATGGCTCAGTGCTTCGAGGTCGCCGAGGATGTCCGGCGCGTCAATCTGCGCGAACGTGTAGCGGTGGCCGCTCTCGAACTCGTTGCTGACGCGCGTCGCGCCCTCGATGAGGAGGTAGACATGCGTGACGGGCTCGCCTTTGCGCATGAGCGCTTCGCCGGGACGGAAGACGCGCTTCACGGCGCGCTGGCGGATGGTTTCGGGCATGTGTTCGGCAAAATGGAGGATGTCCATGAAAAAGCTCCTTTCGTGCGTGCTTTGCGTGCTGGTTGTTCCTTTCATTGTAGCGGACGCGGCAGGCCCTTGCAAGCCAATGGTAAAAAAAGGACATGAAACGTGTCCCATGTCCTTTTTATCTGTCCGAAATCCTAGTAAAATGAAGGCAACAATCAAGGAATGAGAGCCATCAGGAGGAAACAGCATGCAGAAGGACATGAAAAAGGACATCCGCCGGGAGGTCGTCGCCGGCATCACGGGATTCTTCGCCATTTCGTACATCATCATCGTCAACCCGATGATCGTCATCGGCTGCCTCATCATGGCATTCTACGCCGATGCGCCGATCATCCTGACGCCGGGCATGGGCATCAATGCGTTCTTCACGTACACGGTTGTCGCCTCGATGGGCCTCGCGTGGCAGGAAGCGCTCGCCATCTCGCTCGTTGCCGCCGTGCTGTTCGCCATCGTAGCATGCACGCGCCTGCGGACGCTGCTCGCCGCTGCCGTCCCCGCGTCGCTCAAGACGGCGATCACGGTCGGCATCGGCCTGTTCCTCGTCGAGATCGGCCTCGAAAAAGCGCAGCTCATCCGCCGCGGCACGAACACGATCATCGAGCTCGGTGACCTCACGAGTCCGATGGTGCTGCTCGCCATCTTCGGTCTCGTGCTAAGCCTCGCGTTCTATCTGCGCAAAGTGACGGGCGGCTTCGTGCTCGCCATCCTGATCACGAGCGCCGTCGCCTGGGCGCTAGGCCTGCATGACGAGCAGCCGCTCACGATCGAGCTTTCGCGCCTCGCGGATTATCCGGCGCTCTTCGCGCAGTTCGACTTCGGAGAGATGCTCTCGCTGCCGTTCCTGCTCTCCGTCTTCTCGATGGCCATGATCATGATTTTCGAGTCGCTCGGCATCCTCGAAGGCATCCTGCCCGACCATGCGGCGCTGCTTTCTTCGTTCCTCGGCACGAGCCCGACGGTCGTTGCGGCCGAGAGCGCGACGGGCATCGCGAGCGGCGGGCGCAAGGGCATCATGGCGCTGACGTCGGCCGCGTTGTTCCTCGGTGCGATGCTCTTCGTGCCGCTCTTGTCGTTCGTGCCGCAGGCCGCCATCGCGCCCGTCATCATCATCACGGGCGCTATGATGATGCAGAATCTCGCGCACATGGATTTCTCCGACTTCACGGAGTGGTTCCCGGCGTTCCTCATCGTCGTGCTGATTCCGCTGACGGGCAGCATCTCGACGGGGCTCGCGTTCGGCTTCACGGCATGGCCGCTGCTCAAATTCCTCGGCGGCGAGCGCCGCGAAGTCCACGTCGTCAGCGCCTGCCTCGGCGTGCTGTTCTTCTTCAACCTCGTCTGCCAGGCGTGGTTCTAATTTTCGAAAAGTGATCACCAGCGTCTTCCGACGACGCTGGCGATTTTTTTTGCGATGTAGCGGAGTTCGGAGAGATACTGCTTCTGCATGTAGCCGGACATCGGCGCGTCAGAAGCGAGGCCGATGGCATAGTGCACGGGCTCGGCACCGAGCGTGACCGGGACGGCGATGCCGTAGAGGCCGTCCTGATATTCACCGCTGGACATCGCGCAGCCGTCATAGATGATGCGTTCGAGTTCGGCGGCGAGTACGTCGCCGTCTGTGATCGTCTGCTTCGTGCAGGCGGGGAGCTCCTGCGCGCAGAACGCGCGCTTTTCATCGGCCGTCGAATAGCCGAGCAGCACCTTGCCGAGGCTCGTCGCGTGGAGCGGCGTGCGCGCACCGACTTTTGCGTAGCTTGCGCCGGACGGTGTCTCGAGCTCCGCGCAGAGGCAGACGGCGTCGTCGTGGTCTTTCACAGCGAAATAGACGTCTTTCCGGAACTTTTCGCGCAGGCCTTGCAGGTATTCTGTGATATGGTAGTCGATGCGCCGCGTCTCCTTGAAGCGCGAGAACAGCGATACGGCGGCCCCGCCGAGCATATAGCGGCTCGTCTCGCTGTCCTGCGTCACATAGCCGCAGAGTTCGAAGGTCTGCAGGATGTTGTGCACGGAGCTCTTCAGCATCCCGCTGTAGGTGGCGAGCTCCGTCACGCCTGCATCGGGGTGGTCGGCGTCAAAATAATCGAGCAGGCGCAGCGCCTTGTAGAGGGATTTCACTTTCGGCGCAGAGGTGTCTTTCATGAGGATCGTCCCTTTCGTTGCATGGTTCCTTTTCATTATAAATGAACAAAAGAGAAAAAGAAAGTTGACAGGCTGACGGAAGTATGCTATATTGTGTTCATCATAAATGAACAAGAAGCCTGAAAGACAACGACGTCTTCGAAAAATGCGTCGTTGTCTTTTTCTATGCAATGATTGTCCGTTTGTGATACCCACATTGTACGAGGTGCCTGCAGGAACTGTCTCGTATCCGATTTTCCCAGATGAAAAGGAGGTATCCTTCATGAGCAAGCCTGTTGAACCGTATCTGATGTCGGTCCTCTCGAGCCGGCTCTACAGCATCGGCCTTGAAATGACGAATACGCTGATGCGCACGGCGCGCTCGCAGCTGATGAGCGTCTGCCACGACCTATCCACGGCCATCTGCGACCGCAACGGCAAGGTCATCGCGCTCGCCGAGAGCATCCCCGTCCACTGTGCGAACATGGGCCTCACCGTGCGTCCGTGCTTCGATCATCCCGAGGGCATCCAGCCCGGCGATCTGTTCCTGAACAATTCGCCGTATCACGGCAACACGCATCATGCCGACTACACGTACATCGCGCCCGTGTTCCACGACGGCGAGCTCATGTTTTTCGCCGTGACGAAAGGACATCAGGCCGACATCGGCAACTCGATTCCGAGCACGTACGCGCCGACGGCGCGCGACATGTTCGAGGAAGGTGCCATCGACTGGCCGTGCATCAAGATCCAGAAGAATTACAAAGATGTGCCGGACATCATCGCGATCGCGCAGATGCACAACCGCGTGCCGGAGATGTGGTATGGCGACTACCTCGCGTGCGTCGGCTCGTCGCGCGTCGGCGAGAAGCGGCTCGCGGCCCTTTGCGAAGAGTACGGGAATGAGACAGTCAAGCGCTTCTGCGAGGCATACCAGGAGTATGGCGCGCGACGCATGAAGGAAGAGCTCAAGCAGCTGCCGAAAGGCCACTATGAGTACGACATCAAGGCGGACGCCATCGAGGGCGTTGTGCCGGAAATCACGATCCACATCGAGTGCGATACGCATCCCGAGGAAGGGACGATTGCATTTGATTTCACGAAGAATGCGGATTCGCTGCCGTGCGGCCTGAACATGTGCGAGGCGACGACGCTCGCGAGCGCCGTGACAGGCGTCTTGAACCGCATGCCGTGCGACATCCCGTGCAACGATGGCGCGATGAGCCAGATCAAAGTGAAGATGCGCGAAGGCTGCGTCATCGGCAAGGCGAAAGCGCCGTACTCGTCGTCGATGGCGACGACGAATCTTGCAGACCGCGTCATTTCCGGCGTGCAGGCGCTCATGAACAAGATTACGTCGAACAAGGGCATGGCCGAAGGCGGCGCGACGCAGTGCCCGGCCGTCGCGGTCGTCTCGGGCACGGATTGGCGCAAGGGCGATGCGCCGTACGTCAACCAGATTTTCTGCGGCATGACGGGCGGCCCGGCCGTCAATGGCTACGATGGCTGGATCACGTACCAGTACCCGGTCACGGGCGGCGCGATGAACTGGAACTCGACAGAAGTGCTCGAACAGCAGTATCCTTTCCAGGTCGTGTCGGAAGAGATCCTGACGAATTCCGTCGGTGCAGGAAAGTATGATTCCGCGCCGTCGTGCAAGTTCGTCATGACGGCGCGCCACGACCCCGTCGTCTGTGCGTACAGCTGCGACGGCATCGCGAACCCGCCGAAAGGGGCGGCGGGCGGTCTCGATGGCCACAAGTCGGCGGCCTGGAAGTACAAGCTCGCCGAGGGGGAAGCATCGCGTACGGAGCTGCCGCCGTTTGCGGAGCCCGTCATCACGAAGAAAGAAGCCATTGTCTCTGAAAGCTCTTCTGGCGGCGGTTACGGCGATCCCTTGGAGCGCGATCCCGAGCTCGTCTGCCACCGCGTGCGCGAGGAGTGGATCACGAAGGAGTTTGCCGCGAAGACGTACGGCGTCGTCGTGGATGACAGCCATGAACACTTCGTGCCCGACGTCGCTGCGACGAAGAAGCTCCGTGCGCAGCTGCGTGCCGAGCGCGCCGCGAAAGCAGCAGAGACGCAGGAAGCCGTCGCGAAAGAAGCCTGAGAGGAGGAGCCACCATGTCAAAATATGCTTGTGTCGATGTCGGCGGGACGTTCACGGACGCTGCCGTCGTCGATGAAAATGGATCCGTCAACGTCTTCAAGTCTCCGACGACGCCGCATGACTGGACCGAGGGCATCCTCGGGGCGCTGCGCGTCGCGTCCGAACACTACGAGGAGCCGTTTGATGAATTCCTCAAAGACATCAGCGTCGTGAACGCCGGCATGTTCACGCATGGTTCGACGATTGCGACGAATGCCGTCGTCGAGAAGAAGTGCGGCAAGGTCGGCATCCTCTGCACGGAAGGGTTCCGCGATGTGTTCTTGTTCCGCGAGGGGCCGAACAAGAATCCGTTCGACATGTTCCTCGATTACCCCGAGCCGTTCGTGCCGCGCTACCTGACGCTGCCCGTCAAAGAGCGCATCAATTCCGAGGGCGGCATCGACACGCCGCTGGACGAAGAAGCCGTGAAGGCCCAGACGCGGAAGCTCAAGGGGTACAACGTCGAAGCGATTGCTGTCTGCTTTCTCTGGTCGACCGTGAACCCCGTGCATGAACAGCGCGCCGCCGAGCTCATTCACGAAGTCTGGCCGGACGTCACGGTCGTGCTCTCGTCGGAAGTGAACCCGAGCAACCGCGAGTACCGCCGCTGGGTCTCGGCTGCCATGGATGCATCGCTCCGCAAGCTCATCTCGAGCTATGCGAACGACCTCAACGGCCGCCTGAATGATGCGGGCTTTGTCGGCAAGGTCGGCATGCTCAATGCCGCCGGCGGCGTCATGAGCACGAACGAGATCGTGAACCGCCCGCTGTACTCTGTCGACTCTGGCCCGTCCATGGCGCCCATCGCCGGCCGCAAATATGCGGAGGACGATCTCGGCGAGCAAAATGCCGTCGTGCTCGACATGGGCGGCACGACGTTCGATGTCAGCTGCGTCATCAATGACGAGATTTCCGTGTCGAAAGAAGCCATCATCGGCGACGAGATTCCGGGCATCTCGCGCGTCAACGTCCACAGCATCGGCGCGGGCGGCGGCTCGATCGCCTGGGTGGACAACGGCGGCATGCTCCGCGTCGGCCCGAGGAGTGCCGGCTCCGTGCCGGGGCCGGCCTGCTACAACCGCGGCGGCACGCTGCCGACCGTCACGGATGCGAACTGCGTGCTCGGCTACCTGAATCCTGACTTCTTCAATGACGGCCGCATGAAGCTCTACCCCGAACTCGCGCGCGAAGCCATCAAGAAGCACGTCGCTGAGCCGCTCGGCATCACGGTCATGGAGGCGGCCTACTCCATCTGGGCGACCGTCAATGTCAATATGATTTCCGCCATCAAGGACATCACGATCTGGCAGGGCATCGACCCGCGCTCGTATGCCATGGTCGCGGGCGGCGGCGCGTGCGGCCTGCATGCCATCGCGCTCGCGGAAGGCCTCGAGATGCAGCACCTGCTGATCCCGCGCACGGCGGGCGGCCTCTCGGCGGCCGGCGGCCTGTTCTCCGACATCGTTTCCGAGTACAGCGGCAGCCATTACACGACGACGGCGCAGTTTGATTTCGAGGGCGTCGCAAAAGTCCTCAAGGCCCTGCGCGGCCAGGCGGAGAAATTCTTTGCGCGCAACAAGATTGCGCCGGCACAGCAGCGCATCGAGGTCTACATGGAAGCGCATTATCCGTTCCAGGTCTACGAACTGCCGGTGAACATCACGCCGTTCGTGAATGACGATTTCACGATCACGCCGGCCGGCGTCCAGGCGATGGAAGAAGCGTTCCACAAGGAGCACGAGCGCACGTTCTCCATCCGTGACAACACGTACATTGAGTGCGTGACGTGGCGCGTCAAGGCCATCGGCAAGCACGAGCGCGAAGCCGTCCTGCCGGAGGCGAAGCTGCCGGAGAATCGCGACCTCGCCTATGAAGAAGGTCTCTCCTCGTCGTTCCGCAAGGTCTTTTTCAAGGAATACGACGACCTCAAGATGACGCCGGTCTTCCACGGCGACCGCCTGTACTACGGCATCACCGTCCACGGCCCCGCCATCATCGAAGAGCCGACGACCACGATCGTCGTCCTTCCGGGCTATTGCGCGAAAGTCACGAAGCATAACAGCTATTGCATCGAAAAAGAAGTGCTGAAGAAGGCATAGAAAGACAACTTTTTTGAAAGGGCCGTTTCCCCTCGGCAGGGAAACGGCCCTTCTTTGTGGAATATAGTCATCAAGAAAGTGTCGCGTCAGCGTTACAGCGTAGAGGAAGGCGATTTTGGTGAAAGGGAAACCAGGGATGCTCGTCGTGGACGATGCGGAAATCAACCGCACGCTCCTGCGGCAGATCTTTTCAGACAGCTTCGAGGTCATCGAGGCGGCGAACGGGCAGGAGCCGTCATGGACGGCTTCGAGGTGCTCGCCTACCTGCGCTGCCACGATACGTTTGTCGAGCTGCCCGTCATCGCCATGACGACGATTGGCGATCATGACGGGCAGGCGCGCGCGCTCGAGATGGGCGCGTCGGACTTCGTGACGAAGCCGTTCAACCTGCGCCTCGTGCAGCGCCGCGTGCGCAACGTCATCGCGCAGGTGGAGAATGAGTGGCGCAAGGCCGTGCAGGCGGCGAAAGACCAGCAGCTCATCGAGATGCACCGCTCCATCGAGGAAGACCGCCTGACGGGCATCTATAATCGTGAGACGTTCTATCAGCGGACAGCTGCACTGCTGCAGAAAAATGAGACGACGGCCTACGACATCATTTATTTCGACATCGAGGCGTTCGGCGTCATCAACGACCTGTTCCATGTCGAGACGGGCAACTTGATTCTGAAGACGGCGGCGTTCTACCTGCAGGCGGCGGCAGGGAATCTCGGCACCTGCGGGCGGCTCGAGACGGATCATTTCGTTCTCTGCCTGCCGCGCGGCAGCATTCCAGCAGGTATGCTGATCGAGGGCCTTGACAGCACGATCCAGTCGCTCGGCATCATGCACAACGTGCTCTTTTATGCAGGTGTCTATCCTGTCGAGAACATCTACCTGCCCGTCGACCAGATGATTGACCGCGCGCGCTTCGCCGAGCGGCAGGTGCACGGCAGCCACTTGCAGCGCGTCTATACCTACGATTCGAAAATGCGCGAGCAGATGCTGCACGAGCAGATGATTCTCAGAGACATGGAGTTTGCACTGCAGGAGCGGCAGTTCGAGGTCTATTTCCAGCCCGTCTACAGTGCAAAAGAAGGAAAGATTCTCCAAGCCGAGGGCCTCGTGCGCTGGCAGCACCCGTCCGAAGGCCTCATTTCGCCGGGTCTCTTCATCCCTCTCTTCGAGCACAACGGCTTCATCGTGCGCCTCGACCGCTATGTCTGGGAAGAGGTCGCGAAATTCCTCGCAGCGGAAAAGGAGCAGTACGGCCATGTCGTGCCGGTCTCCGTCAATGTCTCGCGGCTGAACTTCTACAACCACGGCCTGCTCGACTTCCTGACGGAGCTCCTGCGCCGCTATGAGCTCGAGGCCTGGATGATCCAGCTCGAGGTCACGGAGCAGTCGTATGCGGAAAACCCGAAGCAGATCGCGCAGGCCATCGCTGAATTCCGCGAGCACGGCTTCGTCGTCATCATGGACAACTTCGGCAGCGGCGCCTCGTCGCTGCGCGTACTCAAAGACCTGCCCGTCGACGTCATCAAGCTCGACATGCGCTTCCTGAAGGGCGGCAACGAAGACCGTGCCCGCGCCATCCTCAAAGGCGTCGTGCAGACCGTCCGCGCCATCGAGACCGACTTCGTCGTCGAAGGCGTCGAAACGGACGAGCAGGTCGCCTACCTCGAAACCATCGGCTGCGACCGCATGCAGGGCTACCACTTCGCCCGCCCCATGCCGCAGGCGGCATTCTGGAAGCTCTTGAAAGAAACGGAAGAACCCGCAAAATAACACTTGTGTAGATATGGAAAGCATCGATTTGGGAGCAGTAAGATGAGAGGCTCAAGGCTGGATTTTAGGAAGATCGGACAACTGGACTTTCCGATACCCTCCATTTTTCTTGTCCTCAGGATGCGGTTCGAGGCCGATGACGGTGATGTCTTGATGGTCAGGCCCGTATACCCAGTACATACGGGCGGCACGGCTGTTGCGGTTTTCGAGATATGACTGAAAGACTTTCATGCCGTATCGCTTTGATAGCGGCGGGATTTCGTGTGTATGCAGGCTGGGATAGAACGGATTCATCGCGAGGTGCGCCATCGCCTGTCCCCATTTTTGATAGAGTTGCTGCTCGTCTTTTCCAAGCGTTCCTTGTGCGGCTTCCGTAGAAAGATGCTGCCAGTACGCGAGCATTTCGGGGATGCCGAGGCGGATTGCAAAATTTGCCATGGCTTACTCCGTAAAAGCAGAAAGGTCGAGCGGAGCAGAAACTTTTCCTGCTTTGAAGTTCTGGATGGATGCGTCCATGGTGCGAAGCGTGGCGGCCGAGATGCTTTCGGGGCGTACGAGTTCGCGTGGCTCCAAGAGGATGCAGCCGTTCGCGTATTCGCGGACGTTGTAGTAGTCATAGCGCGCACCGCGCAGAGTGATGCGTTTCTTCGTGTCAATATGCGCTGTGTAATCTTTGATGGCTTCCATGTGGATTCCTCCGTTTCGATGCAGGATGGATCGCGGTGGGAAATCCCACCTTTCTTTCCTCAATGTAGCAGAAAATGGTGAGAGCGTCAAGGCCGGTGAAGTTTTTTGAGCAGTTGGGAGACAGAATGAAAGCATTTATCTTTGACATGGACGGCGTCATCGTGGACAGTGAGCCGCTGCACAGCCGCGTGAAGATGGAGACGTTCGAGCATTTCGGACTGCATTTCGATGCAGGGGAGCTCGAACGCTACATGGGGCGCACGAGTGCGGATATTTTTTCGGACGTGCTCGCGCGGGAGCATCGGACAGATGTGACGGCGGAGGAGATTGCGGACTACAAGCACCGCCATTATCTCGAGCTCGTCGAGCAGGGGGCGCTCGCACCGATTCCTGGCAGCCTTGCGCTGATCGAGCGCCTGCGGGAGGCTGGCGTGCCGCTCGCGCTCGCGACGAGCTCTTGGCGGCGCGTCGTCGATACGATTCTGCGCGACTGGCATCTCCTGGATGCGTTCCAGTCCGTCATCTCTGGCGCCGACCTGCCGAAGAGCAAGCCCGACCCCGCCATTTACCGCCTGAGCGCCGAGGCGCTCGACGTTTCGCCCGCGGCCTGCACGGTGCTCGAGGACACGGCGGCCGGCGTCGCGGCGGCGAAGGGCGCGGGCATGCGCTGCATCGGCTTCCGCAGTCCGCATTCGGGTGCGCAGGATCTTTCGCATGCCGACGTCATCGTCGACGACCTCGCTGCGATTGACGTATCGCGGCTCCAGTGACCGCTCGGAGTGCATGGATGTGCGCTCCCGGGCGTCATGCAGTCGGCCTATGGAAGATAGTTCTTATTTATATCGATTTACCATGGATTTACCATTGACAAACGTTTTCGCACGCGGTAAACTGGAACTATAAATTGTTCCAAAATGGTAGCAATTATAAACAATTGTTGCGCAATTTCGTGCAACTCGGGGAGGTTCTTTTACGATGGCGAAGATTCGGAAGGAAGCATTCGGCAAGCTCAGCGATGGCACAGAGGTGTTCCTCTACACGCTGCGGAATACGAAGGGAACCGAGGCTTCCATCACGACGTATGGCGCCCGCCTCGTGAAGTGGCGCAAGATGGACAAAGACGGCAAGTTTGTCGATGTCGTGCTCGGCTATGATACGGGCGCGGACTATGAGAAAGACGATACGAGCATGGGCGGCATCGTCGGCCGTCATGCGAACCGCATTGCGGGCGGCAAGGTTACGATCGGTGGAAAGACGTACCAGCTTGACCTCAATACGGGCAGCCACATGCAGAACCACATCCACGGCGGCAATCCGGGCTTCCACAACAAGGTCTGGGACGCCGAGGAGACGGACACGGGCGTGAAATTCACGCTCGAGAGTCCCGATGGCGAAGGCGGCTATCCCGGCAACATGAAAGTTGCCGTCACGTATGCGCTTTCGAATGACAACGAGCTTTCCATCCGCTACGAGGCCGTGTCCGACCAGGACACGATCATCAACCTCACGAACCATTCGTACTTCAACCTCGATGGCTTCGCGGGCGGCCCCGTGCTCGACCAGAAAGTCCAGATTTTCGCTGACAAGTACACCTGGGCCGACAGCGAGTCGCTGCCGGACGGCCGCATCCTCGATGTCGCTGGCACGCCGATGGACCTGCGCGAGCTCACGCGCATCGGCGACCATATCGACGATGATTTCGACGAGCTCCAGATGGGCCACGGCTACGATCACAATTGGGTGCTGCGCGGCGACCCTGCCGAGAGCGAGCTGAAGCCGGGCATGTTCGGCTTCGACATCCACTGCCCGATTGACTACAACGACGGCAAGCTTCACAAGGCAGCCTATGCCGAGTCCGACAAGACGGGGCTGACGCTGACGTGCTACACGACGCAGCCGGGCCTGCAGTTCTACACGGGCAACTTCCTCGATGGGCAGGTCGGCAAGGGCGGCACGAAATTCGAGCGCCGTTCGGGCTTCTGCTTCGAGACGCAGTATTTCCCGAACTCGCCGGCGAACCCGAACTTCCCGCAGCCGCTCCTGAAGAAGGGCGACACCTGGGAAGCCCAGACGGTCTTCGTCCTCGGAGACAAATAATTTTGGAAACAGCGGGCGCTCTGCGTCCTGCCTGCATATACAATATACATCACACACTCTGCTGCCGGGGGGCAGCGCAAGAATTGGAAGCCTATAGCAAGGGGGACAAGAAATGAACATCCATGAGTACCAGAGCAAGGCCATCCTGAGATCCTACGGGGTCAATGTGCCGGAAGGCTATCCTGCCTTCTCCGTCGACGAAGCCGTCGAGAACGCCAAGAAGCTCGGCACGCCGGTCGTCGTCGTCAAAGCACAGATCCACGCAGGCGGCCGCGGCAAAGCCGGCGGCGTCAAGATCGCAAAGACGGAGGATGAAGTCCGTCAGTATGCGAAAGAGCTGCTCGGCAAGACGCTCGTCACGAAGCAGACGGGCCCTGCGGGCAAGGAGGTCCATCGCCTGCTCATCGAAGCTGGTTCGAACATCCAGAAAGAGTATTACCTCTCATTCGTCACCGACCGCAAGTCGAGCCGCGTCGTCATGATGGGCTCCGAAGAAGGCGGCATGGAGATCGAGAAAGTCGCGGCGGAGATGCCGGAGAAGATCCTGACGGAGACGATCGATCCGGCCATCGGCCTCGCACCGTTCCAGGCACAGCGCATGGCATACGGCCTGCACCTGCCGAAAGAAGCCATCCGCAAGGCAACGAAGCTCATGATGTGCCTCTACAATGCCTTCATCGGCAAAGACTGCAGCCTCGCAGAGATCAACCCGCTCGTCGTCACGAAGGAGCTCGACGTTGTCGCGCTCGATGCAAAGCTGAACTTTGACGACAGCGGCCTCTTCCGTCATCCGGATGTCGAAGAACTCCGCGACGTGACGGAGGAAGACCCGAAAGAGCTCGCTGCAGCAAAAGAGGGCCTGAACTACGTCAACCTCGGCGGCGACGTCGCCTGCATGGTCAATGGCGCCGGCCTCGCGATGGCAACGGTCGACATCATCAAGTTCTACGGCGGCGAGCCGGCGAACTTCCTCGATGTCGGCGGCGACTCCACGCCGGAGAAGATTGCGGCAGCATTCCGCATCATGCTCGATGGCGGCCAGGCAAAAGGCATCTTCGTCAACATCTTCGGCGGCATCAACAAGTGCGACCTCGTTGCACAGGGCATCGTCGATGCAGCGAAGATCATTTCCGAGGATGGCAAGTCCCTGCCGGTCCCAGTCGTCGTCCGCCTCGAAGGCACGAACGTCGAGCGCGGCCGTCAGATCCTGAAAGACACGCCGATCAAGAACGTTATCATGGCACCGACGATGGAAGGCGGCGCCGAGACCGTCGTGAAACTCGTCAAAGAAGCAGAGCAGGCGTGAGGAGGGCTTACAAAAATGGGAATTTACGTCAATAAAGATACCAAGGTCATCGTCCAGGGCATCACGGGCAAAGCAGCCTCGTTCCATGCGCAGCAGATGATCGATTACGGCACGAAAGTCGTCGGCGGCGTCACGCCGGGCAAGGCTGGCCAGACGGCTTGCGGCGTCCCCGTCTTCAACACGGTGCGCGACGCTGTCGAGGCGACGGGCGCAACGGCATCCGTCATCTTCGTCCCTGCGAAATTCGCAGCAGACTCCATCCTTGAGGCTGTCGATGCAGAGCTCGACCTCGTCGTCTGCATCACGGAGCACATCCCTGTGCAGGACATGATTCGCGTGCGCCGCTACATGGAAGGCAAGAAGACGCGCCTCATCGGACCGAACTGCCCGGGCATCCTCACGACGGACGAAGCAAAGCTCGGCATCATCCCGGGCTACATCCACAAGAAGGGCCACGTCGGCGTCATCAGCCGTTCCGGCACCCTGACGTATGAAGCGACGTTCCAGCTCACCGCTGCCGGCATCGGCCAGACGACGGCCATCGGCATCGGCGGCGACCCGGTCAAGGGCACGGACTTCATCGACGCGCTCGAAGCCTTCAAGAACGACCCCGACACGCTCTCCGTCCTCATGATCGGCGAAATCGGCGGCACGGCCGAGGAAGATGCAGCCAAGTGGATCAAGGAGAACATGCCGGACAAGCCGGTCACGGCCTTCATCGCTGGCCGTCAGGCGCCTCCGGGCAAACGCATGGGCCATGCAGGCGCCATCATCAGCGGCGGCAAAGGCACGGCAGCTGACAAGATCAAGGCTCTGAACGCCGTCGGCATCGAAGTTGCCGACACGGTCGCGCACATCGGCGAGACCGTCGTCAAGACGCTGAAGAAAGCCGGCATCTACGAGAAGTGCCATACGTGCTGACCCGTTGCTCATAAGGTGGCGTATCTAGGTTTGCCAGACGATGCTCGTTTGGAAGGCTCCCTCTCAGAGGGAGCTGTCAGCCGAATGGCTGACTGAGGGAGTGTCGAAGGTACGGCATAGGTTGATAAAATGAATTCGAGTCGAAGGTTTTGCTGTTCCTTCGGCTCGAATTTTTTGTTTATGATTGACATTCCTTCTCACCCGCTGTATAACAGAATCAGAAAAGAGAAGGAGGATGATTTTCATTATGAGCACTATCATTGTCGGCATCGCCGTCCTCGCCTGCCTGGGCATCGCGGCGAAGCATATCTACAAGCTGTTTCATGGCGAGACGAGCTGCTGCGGTACGGAGCAGCCGAAAGTGCCGGAGAAAAAGCTCAACGGCCCCATTGTCGGCGAGAAAGTCGTAGAGATTTCGGGCATGACGTGCGGCAACTGCAAGAACCGCGTCGAAATGCTGCTTGATGACATCGACGGCGCGGCCGCGAAAGTCAATCTCCATCGCAACCAGGCAACGGTGAAGATGACGCGCGACGTCAGCGACGACGAGATCCGCACGGCGCTGGCAGGCAGCGGCTATGAGGTCGTTGCCATCACGAAAAGCTGAAAAAGAATCCTCGTATGCGGCTGTTGCTTTTGGCAACGGCCGTCTTTTTTGACTTGTAAATGAGAACTGTTTGCAGTATAATATCCATATAAAAGATAAATATTCTCATTTGTAAACACAGAAAAGGATGCGATGCCGATGAGCCGAGAATGTTTTGAGTCGCTGCTCGGGCTTCATGGAGCGCCGACGTTTGCCGGAGAGAAGCCTGCTGTGCTGTTGTCATTCCGCAAGAGCCAGTTCGATGATTTCGATGCGATGCTCGCCTCGTTTCTGCCGTGCTTCCATTGCAAGGGCATTTCCGTGCTCCGACTCGTGGAAGGGGAGGAGTATGTGCTCCTGCTGTTTTATCGGGCGCGGCGCCTCGCCCGCTGTGTGAAGCGTCCCGAGGCGAAAAAACTGCTCGCCGAGCGCGGCTATGATGCAGATGCGCCGCTTGCATCGCTGCTCGCGGAGATCCAGCGCCGCATGGAGCTCCGCGAAGCCTTCCCGCACGAGATCGGCCTGTTCCTCGGCTACCCGCCCGAGGATGTCCGCGGCTTCCTCGAACACCACGGCAGGGACTGTGCGCTTGAGGGTTATTGGAAGGTTTACGGCGATCCCGATGTCGCTCGTGCGCTTTTCGCGCAATATGCGGCGTGCAGCGAGAAATTCTGCGAGAAGCTCGAAGCGGGCGCGCGGTTCGAAGATCTTGTTGTTGCAGGTTGAAAGGGGAAAGTTTTATGGCAAAGACAGCAATCGTCTATTGGTCCGGCACGGGCAACACGGAGGAAATGGCAAAGGCCATCCAGCGCGGAACGCGCAAAGCGGGTGCCGAGGCGCCGCTCTTCGCCGTCGATTCGTTCGGCGCGGATGAAATCCAGGATTATGACGGCTTCTTTTTCGGCTGTCCGGCCATGGGGGATGAAGTGCTGGAAGAAGGAACGTTCGAGCCGTTCTTCGCATCCATCGAATCGAAGCTCAAGGGAGTGCCCGTCGTGCTCTTCGGCTCGTACGGCTGGGGCGGCGGCGCATGGATGAAATCATGGGAAGAACGCACGAAAGCTGACGGGGCGAAACTCTTCCGCGACGGCCTCGTGGTCGAGAATGGCCCGACGGATGCGGATGCCGCTGACTGCGAAGAACTCGGCGCGTCGTTCGTGAAATCACTGGAATAAATGAGAAAAAATCTCAAAAATATTTCCAAAAGGTATTGATAATTGTTCCTAATTATGGTATATTGTACTTGGCTTTCGAAGAGAGGATGAAGAAAGGCATCCCGCAGAAGCTCTCCTACTAAATACACAGCAAAAGACCTCCATGTAACTGCTCATGCATGGAGGTTTTTTGTGCGCTGCACACAGAATGATTTTTATTGATGAAAAGAAAAGATTCTCATTGACAAAGTGATAGCTCTTTGTTATTATAAGGGTTGGAATGGTACTAAATATCATTCCAACCCTTTTGTGCAGGAAGCGCCGAGGGACGCTTGCGTCGCTCGGCGCTTCCTTTTTGGGGAAGCACTGAAATCATCGCTTCCCATAGAAAATGGTCAGAGGAGGGAAATCCCATGTTCCAGAAAACCGATTTTTGGATCGGCCTCGCAGTGGGTGCTGTTGCTGGCATCTTCGGCTATCGCTTCATGCAGGAGCGCGAGCAGCAGCTCGCTGCCATGCAGCCGGCAGCTCCGACGGCTGAACTTCCGATTGCGGAACTCCAGCGCCAGAAGGAAGAGCTCGAGGATCTGATCGCAGCACAGGAAGCGAAGAAGTAATCCTTCGCACGCTTCCCGATGGGGCTGTCGCTCCCGGATGGATGCGGCAGCCCTATCTTTCTAAAGGAGTAGTGAAAATGAATCTCATAAATACCCTCCAGATTCCGACCTCGAAGCTCGACCT
>CACZFT010000011.1 GCA_902780535.1 uncultured Selenomonas sp.
CGCGGGCGCGAAGTACCGCGGCGAATTTGAGGAACGCCTGAAATCCGTCCTGAACGAAATCGTCAAGTCCGACGGCCAGATTCTGCTGTTCATCGACGAGGTGCACACCGTCGTCGGTGCTGGCGCGGCCGAGGGCTCCATGGACGCGGGCAACCTCTTGAAACCGATGCTCGCGCGCGGCGAGCTCCGCTGCATCGGCGCGACGACGCTCAACGAGTACCGCAAGTACATCGAAAAAGACGCCGCACTCGAACGCCGTTTCCAGCCCGTCATGGTCGACCAGCCGAGCGTCGAGGACACCATTTCCATCCTGCGCGGCCTCAAAGAGCGCTATGAAGTCCACCACGGCGTCCGCATCCGCGATGCCGCGCTCGTGGCGGCCGCGACGCTGTCCGACCGCTACATTTCCGACCGCTTCCTGCCCGACAAGGCCATCGACCTCGTCGATGAGGCGGCCGCGAAGCTCCGCACGGAAATCGAATCCATGCCGGCCCCGCTCGACGAAGTCCGCCGCAAGCTCATGCAGCTGACCATCGAGGAGCAGGCCCTCAAAAAAGAGACCGACGCGGCCTCGAAAGAGCGCCTTGAAAAGCTCGAACAGGAGAAGGCTGATCTCGAAGCGAAGGACAAGGAACTCAAGGACGCCTGGGAGCAGGAGAAGCAGGGCATTTTGCGCGTGCGCGCCATCAAAAAGGAAATCGACGCCGTGAACAGCGAAATGGAGACGGCCGAGCGCGCCTACGACCTCAACAAGCTCTCGGAACTCAAATACGGCAAGCTCCCCGAACTCCAGAAGCAGCTCGCCGAGCAGGAAGAGGAAATCAACAAGAAGTCGAAAGACCAGCGCCTGCTCAAAGAAGAAGTCGGCGAAGAAGACATCGCGAGCGTCGTGTCGCGCTGGACGGGCATCCCCGTCACGAAGATGCTGACAGGCGAGCGCGAGAAGCTGCTGCATCTTGGGGCCGTGCTGCACGAGCGCGTCGTCGGCCAGGACGAAGCCGTCGAGGCTGTCAGCGACGCCATCCTGCGCGCCCGCGCAGGCATCAAGGATCCGAACCGCCCGATTGGCTCGTTCATTTTCCTCGGCCCGACGGGCGTCGGCAAGACGGAGCTCGCGAAGACGCTGGCGGAAGCGCTGTTCGATGACGAGCGCAGCATCATCCGCATCGACATGTCCGAGTACATGGAGAAGCATACCGTCTCGCGCCTGATCGGCGCGCCTCCGGGATACGTCGGCTACGACGAAGGCGGCCAGCTCACGGAAGCCGTGCGCCGTCGCCCGTACAGCGTCATCCTGCTCGATGAGATCGAGAAAGCGCATCGCGACGTCTTCAACGTGCTGCTTCAGATCCTCGATGACGGCCGCCTGACGGACGGCAAAGGCCGCGTCGTCAATTTCAAGAACACGGTCATCATCATGACGAGCAACCTCGGCTCGCATGAAATCCTCAACAAGGACTACGACGAGGCGAAAGGTGCGGTCAAGGACATCCTCAAGGACTACTTCCGTCCTGAGTTCCTGAACCGCGTCGACGACATCATCGTCTTCAAAGGCCTCCAGAAAGAACAGGTCAAGTCCATCGCGGCGATTCTGCTCGGCAATCTCAAAGCCCGCATGGAGCGCCAGACAAAGATTTCGCTCGACTGGGACGACGCCGCGCTCACGGCACTCGCCGACCAGGGCTTCGACCCGAACTTCGGCGCCCGCCCGCTGAAGCGCCTGATCTCCCACAAAGTCGAGACGGCGCTCTCGAAAGAAATCATCCGCGGCGACGTCGGCGAAGGAGATACCGTCAAGATGAGTTATGATGGAAATGATTTTACTTTTGCAAAGGAATGAAAAGGTAAAAGTGCCTTTGAGAGCAGGCTCCCTCATTGAGGGAGCTGGCCCGAAGGGCCTGAGGGAGTAGTCGGGTGCTGAAGCCTGACAGAAATGCAAAACGCTGCTAAGACATGGAAACAGGATGTCTTAGCAGCGTTATTTTTACTTCTCTGGCAGAATCTCGACCCAATACCCATCCGGATCAGCGATGAAATAAATCCCCATCGCGAGATTCTCATAGCAGATGCAGCCCATCTCTTTGTGATGCGCATGCGCGGCGTCGAAATCATCGACCGTCACAGCGAGATGGAACTCGTTTTCGCCGAGGTCGTAATGCTCTTTGCGGTCTTTGAGCCATGTGAGTTCGAGCTCGTGCGGCGTCTGGCCGCCATCACTGAGATACACGAGCGTGAAGCCCGGCGTCTCCATGCGGTGAGATTCCTCGAATCCCAGTGCTTCCTTGTAGAACGCGAGGCTCTTTTCGAGGTCGAGGACGTTGAAATTGTTGTGGGCGAATTTGAATTTCATGGTGCGGCTCCTTTTTGTATTTTTTGCTTCTCTCTGCTATTATAGTATAAAGACTTGGAAATCGAAAGGGCGAACTGCATGGAAGAACAGAACGTGCGCGACATCAAAGAGGTCAAGAAGGAATTGACGAAGCTCCGCAAGGAGATCCGCCACCACAACGACCGTTATTATAATGAAGACAATCCCGAAATCTCGGACTACGAATACGACCAGCTCATGCTGCGCCTCAAGACGCTCGAAAAGCAGTATCCCGAGCTCATCACGAAGAACTCGCCGACGCAGATGGTGGGAGGCCGCGCCATGCGAACGGCAGGCGTGCTCGTCAAGCATGACGTGCCGATGCTGTCACTCGCGGATGTCTTTTCCAAAGAAGAAATCTTCGCGTTCGTCGAGGAACTGCAGCAGGCGCTCGGCGATCCGGAATTCGTCGTCGAGGAAAAGATCGACGGTCTCTCGATGGCGCTCCGCTACCGCGACGGCAAGCTCGAACGCGCCATCACGCGCGGCGACGGCCTCGTGCAGGGCGAGGATGTCACGGCGAATGCGCGCGTCATCGACGACGTCGTGCAGGAGCTCAAAGACAAGCTCCCGTATTTTGAAATCCGCGGCGAAGTCTACATGGAAAAAGCTGCGTTCGACCGCGTGAACGAGCGGCAGGAACTCCTCGGCCTCAAGCCCTTCGCGAATCCGCGCAACTGCGCGGCCGGGACGCTGCGCCAGCTCGACAGCCGCATCACGAAGGAGCGTCATCTGTCGCTTTTCGTCTTCAATTTGCAGACGGCAGAAGGGCGCACATTCCAGACGCACACGGAGGCCTACGACTACATGCATGAGCAGGGCATCAAGACGATCCATGGCTACCGCGTCTGCCATACGAAGGAAGAAGTCTGGGCGGCCATCGAGGCCATCGGCGAAAGCCGCGGCGACCTCGCCTATGACATCGACGGCGCTGTCGTGAAGCTCAACAGCCTCGCGGATCGCGAAAAACTCGGCGCGACGAGCAAAGTGCCGCGCTGGGCCATCGCCTACAAATACCCGCCCGAGGAAAAGGAAACTGTCATCCGCAAGATCGAGCTTTCCGTCGGCCGCACGGGCCGCATCACGCCGACGGCCGTCTTTGACCCCATCCGTCTCTGCGGCACGAGCGTCGAACGCGCGACCCTCCACAACCAGGACTTCATCGACAGCCTCGACGTGCGCATCGGCGACACCGTCCGCGTCTACAAATCGGGCGAAATCATCCCGAAAATCAAGGAAGTCGTCAAGGAGAAGCGGCCGGAGGGCACGACGCCATTCCGCATCGGCGACACCTGTCCTGTCTGCGGCTCGCCTGCGCTGCGCGAGGCCGACACCGCCGACATCCGCTGCCAGAACCCGAACTGCCCGGCACAGCTCGAAAACCATCTGCTGAACTTCGTCGGCCGCACGGCCATGGACATCAAAGGCTTTGGCGAGGCGGCCATCCACGGCCTGATCGAGCAGGGCTACCTTCGTAACATCGCCGACATCTACCATCTGCATGAACACCGCGACGCACTCATCGAGAGCGGCCTGATCGGCAAGGAGAAGAACACGGACAAGCTGCTCGCCGCGATCGAATCCAGCAAAGAGAATGATCCCGCGCAGCTCGTGACGGGCTTCGGCATCCCGGGCATCGGCCGCGCGGCCGCCCGCGAGCTCATGCGCGCGTTCCATTCCATCCCGGCGCTGATGCAGGCTGAGGAAGCGGCCATCCTCGCCGTGCGCGACATGGGCGAGATCAGCGCGAAAGCCATCACGCGGTTTTTCGCCGACGAAGAAAACCAGCGCGAAATCGCCGACCTCGCCGCACAGGGCGTCTGCATGGAAGCCGAGGCAGCGGCGGCAGGGGACGAAAAACTCGCCGGCAAGACGTTCGTCATCACCGGCACGCTCCCCACGCTCGGCCGCAAGGAATGCGCCGCCCTCATCGAATCCCACGGCGGCCGCGTGACAGGATCCGTCTCAAAGAAGACCGACTACCTCGTTGCCGGCGAAGCGGCGGGCAGCAAGCTGGCGAAAGCACAGGAACTCGGCATCGAAGTCATTGATGAAGATGCATTGAAGGACATGATTAGCTAACGTGTCATTTATATTTTGGTGTTTTTCGTGCCTGTGTCTTGCTTTGGGTGGGGGGGTGTGCTATTATAATGGACAGATAAGGAAGGGAAGAAAATACCTCACCATGGATGAAAACAAGATTATACTCATTGTTTACAAGCACGACGAGGCAGCATATCAGCGGCTTGCAAAGCAGATCACTTTATTGCAGCCGCCAGTGCTTCACGGGCGTCCTTTGACGATCGAACTCGCTGCGGTCGCTGGAACAGGCAACAAGGCTGCGGCTTACAATGCTGCCATGGAGCAGAGCGATGCTCGTTACAAGGTTTATCTCGATGACGATATTCTGTTCCTGCATCCTGCACTTTTGCAGATGATCGTGCAAGCATTCGACACGACAGAACGTGCTGGCATGATTGGTATCTGGGGATCGTCGCTGCCTTTGCACGGTGATTTCCGTCATGCGCAGAAAAACTATGGGCATTATGTCTGGCGTGACCCACAGAATGGAAAAAACCATCATGTGTTTGGGGCACCAGGCGTGTGGTTCCAGCGGGTGCAGGCCGTGGATGGTTCCTGCCTAGCGACGTGCGTGGATGTTCCTTGGGACGAGGAAGTGGACGAAGCATTTCTCGCGACGGCGCATGCCTGCGCGTTACGGGCGAAAGGCTGGGAGACGTATGTCCCTGTCCGTTTGAAACAATCGATGGCGTTCATTGCCACGCATCCTTCCGCATACTTTTCCAAGGAACAGGAAGTTTTCGAGCAGGCGCGCAAGGGATTCCTCTCGCGTTATCAGAAACAGCTCTATCCTCTAGTCAGCATACTGATTCCCGCATACAACCAGCCAGAGTTCTGCAAAGAAGCTTTGGAAAGTGCGTTGAAGCAGGATTATCCGAACACCGAGATCCTGATTGGCGATGACAGCACGGATCAGCGTGTTTATGAAGCACTTCGTCCACTGATTGAGACGCATGACAATATCCACTATTATTACCGTGGCAATCTGGAAGGGGAGGATGCTTCTAAGAACGTTCATTTTTTATTGAATGAATGTCATGGCGAGTATGTCAACCTGCTCTTTCATGATGATTTGATTTATCCAAACAAGATTTCGAAGATGATGGCGTATTTCGCAGAGGACGTGGATCAGGAGATTGCTTTCGTGACCTCTCGGAGGGATTTCATCAATGCAGACGGCGGTTCGCTGGGGGAAATTCCGGGCTATGGCGGCGTACAGGATGCCGCATTCAACAGCTGGAAGCTGTGCCGCAAGATGCTTATGTACCAAGAGAATTTTATCGGCGAGATGAGCACTGTCCTATTGCGCAAATCTCTGCTCTGGCAAAAAGACGCATTCTGTGTAGGGAGATTTTGTGGGTATCAAGAAAATTCGATGGGAGACATCTCGACCTGGCTGGAATTGCTAAAGGATGGACGTACGTGCGTCTTCTTGAATGAGAGCCTTAGTGCATTCCGGGATCATCCGCAGCAGAATACGCATCAGCCAGACACGTTCTTGCTCAGTTATCTAGACTGGCTGAACCTCTTGGTTTTGGCGCATATCCATCAAGTTTACCTTGGAGATGAGGATGCGTTTCGAGAAGCTTGTCGCAACTGGGACAAGCGCAGCCGTCAGCGACAGGCGTTTTTGCAAGAGCATGTCTCAGCTGAACGACAGCCGTTGCTGGATATCTATCTGCAGGAAATGGAGGCAGTAGAAGCGGGTGATTTTTCTCAAGTGATTCAGCTCTGCCGCCAATATATGGTATCAGCGGGGGCCGTGTCCATGGGAAATTGATTCATTATACTCAAGGAAAGAAGTCGGCTGGCAGGGGGCGTTCGCCATGGAAGAAAATAAGATCGGGCTGATCATTTACAAGAAGCAGAACGCGGACGACCAGCTCTTGATGGAGCAGATCAACTCGCTGAAGATTCCATTCATTTCTGGGAGTCCGGCAGAAGTCGAGATTGTCACGGTCGCAGGCGATGGCAACCGTGCGGCGGCGTACAATGCCGGCATGCGGCAGTGCCGGGCAAGGTACAAGGTCTATCTGGATACCTCCCCTGATTTATCTGCATCCTGATTTGCTGCAGGTTATCATGCGTACATTTGAGTTGGTGGATCACGCGGGCATGGTCGGGGTCTGGGGGTCGTCCCTGCCGTTAGATGGTGATTTCCGCAAGGCAAAGCGCCAATATGGGCATGTTGCATGGGCGGATGCAAATGGCAATGTGAAGCATATGGTCGGCGATGCCGCTACGTTTTATCAGCGCGTGCAGGCTGTCGATGGCACCTGCCTCGCGACATGTGTCGACCTGCCGTGGGACGAAGACGTCGATGAGGCCTATCTGGCGACGGCGCACGCCCTCGCGCTTGCCCGGCAACGTTTCGGCACGTACGTGCCCGTGCTCATGGATCATCAGATGCTGTTCATCACGACGCAGCTGCCTGCACACTTCTGGCCGGATTCCCCGGCATTCGAGCGGGCGCAGCAGAGATTCATGGCGCGCTATGCCGAAATAATCCAGCCGCTCGTCAGCATCATGATTCCCGCGTACAACCAGCCAGAATACTGCCGCATCGCACTCGAGAGCGCCCTCGCGCAGGACTATCCGCGCATCGAGATCCTGATCGGCGATGACAGCACGGATCAGCGCGTCCATGAGGCCATCGCGCCGCTCCTTGCCCAGCATGAAAACATCCAGTACAGCTACCGCGGCAACCTGCCAGGCGAAGATGCGATGAAGAATATCGATTTTCTGCTCAACGCATGTCATGGCGATTTCGTCAATCTGCTGTTCCATGACGACATCATCTATCCGACGAAGATTTCGAAGATGATGGCGTATTTCGCAGAAGACATCGATGAAGAAATCGCTTTTGCGACATCACGGCGTGCCTTCATGGATGCTGAGGGCAGATCCGATGGCGTGTATGGCGGGCTGGGCGGTTCGCACGATGCGGTGTTCAGTGGGCGGCAGCTCTGCCGCAAGATGCTCCTCTATCAAACGAACATCGTCGGCGAGCACAGTACCGTCCTCTTGCGCAAGTCGTTGCTCTGGAGGGGGCAGGACTACAAGATCGGCATCTTTTATGGCTACGCGGATCCATCCATGGGCGACATCTCGACATGGATGGAGCTCCTGCGGGACGGGCATACATGTGTCTTTCTCCATGACGTGCTGAGTGCCTTTCGCAACCATCCTGCACAGAATACGTATCATCCGGACACCATGTTGCTTTGCTACCTTGACTGGCTGAATTTTTTCGTACTTGCGTATCTGCATCGGATGTATCTCTTCAAGAAAGAAGAGTTCGTTGCTTGCTGCAAAGAATGGCGAAGGCGCTACGAGCCATGTCAAGGAATTGTTGCAAATATGACTTCGCCTGCGAAGAAAGCAGCACGGGATGTGTATCAGCAAGCGCTTGCAGCCATCCGCAGAGAGGATTACGAAAGCGTCATCCAGCTTTGCATCAACTATATGGCATCGACAGGGGCGGATCCGAAAGAGTTCTTGAAGGGTACGGACAATCAATGGAACGCTTGAAAAAGAGGAAGAATTATGCAGGTCAATAAATATGTTTTCCAGTCCCATGGCGACGAACGCGGACAGCTCGTCGCGCTCGAAGAGTTCCGCGACATTCCGTTCCGCATCAAGCGCGTCTACTACATGTACGACACGGCACCTGGCGTCGTGCGCGGCAAGCATGCGCACAAGTCACTTGAGCAGATCCTCGTCTGCATCCATGGCAGTTGCAAGATCCGGCTCGACAATGGCTACGAGACAAAGATCGTGCCGCTCGAGAAGCCATATGAAGGCCTCTACGTCGCGAACAACATGTGGCGCGAGATGTACGACTTTTCCGATGGCGCCGTCCTCATGGTGCTCGCCTCGGAGCTCTACAACGAAGAAGACTACATCCGTGATTACGATGAATTCCTGAAGATGGTGAAAGCGCATGAAGATTGATCTTGCCGTGCTCGGACGGCAGTTCGAGCTCCATCAGGCAGAATATGAGGCCGCCGCTTTGCGCGTGCTGCGGAGCGGCTGGTATGTGCTCGGCCCCGAGGTCGAAGCATTCGAGCACGCTTTCGCGGCCTATGTCGGACGGAAATACTGCGTCGGCGTGAACTCCGGCCTCGACGCGCTGACGCTCGCCGTGCGCGCGCTCGGCATCGGGGCAGGGGACGAAGTCCTCGTGCCCGCGAATACGTACATCGCGACGGTGCTCGCCATCACAGCGAATGGCGCGACGCCGGTCTTCGTCGAGCCCGATGCGTATTTCACGATGGATGCGGCGAAGATCGAAGAGGCCATCACACCGCGTACGAAAGCCATCATGGTCGTGCATCTCTATGGCCAGGCGACGAAGATGGACGATGTCTGCCGCATCGCGAAAGCGCACGGCCTGCATCTGCTCGAAGACTGCGCCCAGTCGCATGGCGCGCGCTTCGGCGGTACGATGACAGGCGCGTTCGGCGACGCAGGCTGCTTCAGCTTTTATCCGACGAAGAACCTCGGCGCCTTTGGTGACGCCGGTGCCATCGTGACGGATGACGAAGAGCTCGCACGAACGCTGCGCATGCTGCGCAACTATGGCAGCGAGAAGAAGTACTATAACAAGCTCGTCGGCGTCAACTCGCGTCTCGACGAGCTGCAGGCCGCGCTCCTCCATACGAAGCTCGGCCACCTCGACGAACTCATTGCCGAGCGCGAGCGCATCGCCGCCGCGTATCTCGACGGCATGCACAATCCCGCTGTGAAGCTCCCGAAGACCCGCGCGAATGCAAACCACGTCTGGCATCAGTTCGTCGTCCAGACAGAAGATCGCGACGGATTCCAGCAGTACCTCGCGGACCACGGTATCAAGACCGTCATCCACTATCCCATCCCGCCGCACCTCGCCGAATGCTACGAAAGCCTCGGCCACAAAGAGGGCGACTATCCCATCGCCGAAAAGATGGCAAAGACCGTCTTGAGCCTGCCGATGTTCAACGGCATGCGGGAAGAGGAAGTGCAGTACGTCATTGAGACGGTGAATCGGTACTAAGGGAAGGAAGGGACGCGGCATGCATACGGTGATGCCAATCGGCAGAGATGATTTCGCAGACGTGCGGCGTGAGTGTTACCTCGTAGACAAGACGGCGTTCCTTTGCGATTTCTTGAAGCAACATGCGCAGGTCACTCTCTTCACGCGCCCGCGCCGCTTCGGCAAGACGCTGACGCTTTCCATGATGCGGTATTTCCTCGATATCGAGGGAGCGGCAGAGCATCGGCAGCTGTTTGACGGGCTTGCCGTTGCGGATGATCCTGCGGCCATGGCCGAGCAGGGGACGCGGCCCGTGCTGTTCCTGACGCTGAAAGGCTGGAAAGGCCTGACCTGGGACATCATGCAGGTGCGCGTGCGGCAGCAGATTGGTGACCTCTTTGGTCAATTTCAGTTCTTGTTGCAGGATGATCTGATCGAGCGCGACCGAATCAAATTCAAGGCTGTGCTTGAAGATACGTGTGATTTTGCCGCCCTTTCTGGTTCGCTTGCCTTCCTGCTGCGCCTCCTGGAAGCGCATTACGGCAGAAAGCCCGTCCTGCTGCTCGACGAGTACGATGTCCCCATCCAGTCCGCATGGGAGCATCGCTACTACGACGAGGCCATCGACTTCTTCCGCGAGTTCTACTCGGCTGCATTGAAGACGAATCCCTCACTCGATTTCGCCGTGATGACGGGCGTGCTGCGCATCGCGAAGGAAAACATCTTTTCCGCGCTGAACAACCTGAAAGTCGACAGCGTTCTCCAGATGAAATATCCGGAGGCATTCGGCTTTACGACGGCGGAAGTGGAGAAGATGACGCGCGACCTCGGTTGCGATGGCAAGATGGCAGAGCTCCGGGAATGGTATGACGGCTACCAGTTCGCAGGGAAAGAAATTTACAATCCATGGTCGGTTGTCAATTATTTCGACAACGGCTGCCATCCGAGCACCTACTGGGTGCATACCTCGGGCAATGCCATCCTCGGCGAGATGCTGCGCCATGCAAAGAATCGGACGCTCGACGAACTCGAACGCGTCCTGCAGGGCGGTCACATCAGCGCCATGCTGCAAGTAGATTACATCTACTACAGTGAAATTTACCATAATCGAGATGCGCTTTACACGATGTTGGTAATGACTGGATATCTCACGATGGAGCATATGGAAGAAGACGATTTGGGACTCAAGGCGAAATTGGTAATTCCAAACCACGAAATCCTTGAAATCTTCCAAAATGAGTTTGGGCAAATGAAAGGAAAGGAGAATCCGCATGAAATTGCGTACACTTTGTGAAAAAGATGCAGCGAGCATGCTGGCCTGGATGCAGGATCCTGCGGTCAACCAGTTTTTTCGGGCAGATTTTGCGCATAAGACCATGACGGATGTACTTTCGTTCATTCGGGGGGGGCAGAGCGCTTCTGAGCGTCATTATGCTATCTGCGATGACAATGATGCGTATCAGGGAACCATCAGCCTGAAAGACATCGACAAGGAAAATGGCACGGCGGAGTATGCCATCGTGCTGCGGCGGCAGGCCCAGGGAAAGGGCTATGCCCGCTTTGCGACACAAGAAATCCTCCGCATCGCCTTTGAAGAGCTGGGCCTTCACAAGGTGTACTTGAACGTGTGGAAAGAGAATACGCATGCCGTGGGATTCTATGAGCACATGGGATTCCGCCGCGAGGGGGAAGCTAGAGAGCAGATTGTTCTGCATGGAAAGCGATGCAGTCTTTTATGGTATGGAATATTGGAGAACGAGTATTTGCGGTAAATTTTTGCAATGCTTGTAAAAGCTGCTCTCTTGACTTGTCGTGGGTACTTGCAACTTGCTTGGGAGATGTTGGAATCATGGGAAGGCAAATTGTATTATTAGGCGGGAACGCTTTGAATGCCGGATTCGAACGGTTGAGAGAAAAGCTGGATATTGAAAAAATTATCGTTATCGATTGGAATGAACGGCCTGCTTATCTAGGCGATCAGCATTTTCAGCTCGATATCAAAGATACAGCGGCGATTGCAAAGCTACCGCTTGATTGGGCGCAGATAGCCTTCGTATATACCTCGGCGGATGTTGGTGTCCGAACACAGGTTCGGCTTCATCGGAAACTGGGACTGGTTGCGCCGACAGATGAAAGTGTCGAAAATGCAATTTTCAAGAATAGGATGCGGGATTGTTGGGAGCGTTGCCATATCTTGAACAAATATTCCGAGGTCATCTCTGATGCTGAGGAATTTAAGGACCTTGGATGCAAAAAGTATATCTTCAAGCCGAATGCCTCCAGTGGTTCGCGCAACATCACGATTTTGGCACGGGATGAACTTGCACCAGATACAGTTCAATATGCTGTGGAATTTGCCAAGAGAGCATCATCAGACCACAGATGTATTGTTGAAGAGTTCATCGAAGGACATGAGTATACTGTAGACATGCTCGGTGATGCGTATGGCAATGTTGGTGTGTACGGCATTTCTAAAAAATATCATACGCGGTATAATCCGCAAAACAAGATTGCGACGAAGCTTCATTATGCGCCTGGCGATGTGAGTCGTGAAGAACTGGAGCGGATTGGTGAATTCGGGCAGCAGTGTTATCGGGCACTCGGCCTCACTGCTTCGTTCGGTCATCTCGAAGTGATTGTCAGTGATAGTGGCAAGATTGTTCCAGTGGAGATTGGAGCAAGATCGAGCGGATATATTGCGACAATGCTGATAGATATAATTACATCCAAGTCCTATCTAGGCGATTATCTGCATGTCTTGCAGGGCGGACGCGTGACGCCGGGATTAAACTTTGCTGGCGATATGTCGGCCATGTATTATTTCTACGATATTCATCCAGGTGTTTGCAGGGAAGTACGGCCACTCTTGGATTTTCTTCCGAATAAGGTTCAGAGCTATGCATTTGACCGGAGCAAAATCGAAGTGGGCAGAAAATACGGGGTAATTCAAGCGGACCATGAACGCTATGGATTTGAAATTCTGGGCGGGCCGAAGAATTATCTGAATATCGAAAACGTAACAAAGGCCGAAAAGCAATGGAATCGAGCTTGTATTGAAGGATGCGTATGCGAATGATTGAGAAGCCTGAACTACAGATCAGCGATAAAGTGGCTGGAATCCCGGAAGCCCTTTCTGTTTACATGAATAATGTCGTTTACGCAATGAAGCGTCGAGATATCCCGATTGTGACATTGTCCTTGGGAGAAGCGTATTTCGATATTCCTTTCTGGGGATTTGAAGACGAAGATATCAGGAAAGGGTATCATTACTCAGAGAGTTTGGGACTCCCAGAACTGCGGTCGAAGATTGCTGCCTATTACAGCGAGCAATATCAGGCAGTTGTCAACGGGGAGAAGGACCTGCTGATATCTGCCGGATCCAAACCATTGATCTTCATGGCTTTGCAGGCGGTTTTGAATCCAGGAGATGAAGTCCTGCTCCATGATCCAGAATGGTTGAGTTATGCGGAACAAATCAAGTTGGCAGGCGGAGTTCCCGTATATATTCCCTATGGCTGCAAGCCGTGTGATTTTGAGAATTATATTACAGAACGGACGAAAGTGCTTATCATTAACAATCCCAATAATCCAGCGGGAATTGTTTATAGAAAAGAAGATTTGGCAGCACTTTACCGGACTTGCCGTCCACGGGGCATCTATATTCTTGCAGATGAAGCATATAGTGATTTCATTACGGATGGCAGTTTTGTATCGATGTTGCATGTGGTTCCGGATAAAGATGGCATTATCGTTGTGAATTCTTTGTCCAAAAATTTGGGGATTTCAGGATGGCGGATCGGATATGTGATTTCGATGCCTACGATGATTCACGAGATTCTGAAACTCAATCAACATTTGGTGACGTGTGCTTCGTCGCTGCTCTTGCTGTATGTTGCAAAGCATTTTGAGGAATTATTGCAGCTTACCTTGCCACAGGCACAAGCAATTACAAGGCGCCGTAATGAGATGGAGAAGTATATTCGCAGCCAAGGGCTTCAGACGTTAGAAGGGAGTGCGACGTTTTACATCTTTGTCAGCATTGGAGCGTACCCGCATTCAGCAATCGAATTCGCTTTGTATTTGCTGTTCCGTTACCATATATCAGTGGTGCCGGGATCCGCATACGGCAAGAGTACAAGCCGTTTTATCCGTATTGGCGTTGGTACGGAATCTGATGCGACCATGCATGAAGCCATCGGCATCATTAAAAAAGTGATTCAAGAACAGGAATATGATGAAGGCTTTGTCGAGAGAAGCTACGCGGATTTTGGGATCGAGAAATTTCAGTAACGGATGATTGTGCGAGGAGAATCTTATGATGTTTTATGATTGTCATGCGCATCAGGTCGGAACCCAGGCGGGAGGCCTGATGATTGCCATTGAGAATAGCAAGGTTGGTGATATGCCAGTTTATTCGAATCTTGCGTTGCGGCAGGCTGACCTGGGGGAGCATTTCTGCAAAGTAGAATATGTGACACATGCTTTTCAGAAGACCACTACGCGGATTGTAAAATATCATCCGAGATTTGAAGGTTATTCCGCGCAGCAAGTCCTTCGTGATATTGCCATCCGACGACCAGTGGCAGTTGTCATCGATACGTTGAACGCCCCATTTTGGACATCATATGACTATTGGAAGATTGCACATGCGAATCCCGACATACAGTTCTTGTTTTCTCATGCCGGAGGATATGATATTCAAAAGTTTTTAGAAATGTGCCATTTTACGAAAAACATATGGCTGGATTTCAGCTACATTCAGAATTTTTATGGCGTAATTGGAGATCGTCCGAAATACAAGATGTTTGAAGACGCCATGGAGTATGCTTTGGTGGCGGACTTCAAGGGACGTATCCTTTTCGGGTCTGATTATCCAGAATATCCGCAGGAGAGAAATGTCGCATGGTATGAAGAACACAACGCAGCGCAGTTGATGAACGAGAATTTTGAACGATTCCGTGCACTGATTGAAAATCATCGGGAAAAGAAGGCGTTAATGTGAGAGATATTGAGAAGTATGAACAGGTGTATCTTCACGATGATGAAGATTTCGGACGCTATCAGGTGCGGTATCGCCGGAAAAAGACCTTGGAACTTTACCAGCGACTGGATACGCATCATGTTGTTGAACTTGGCTGCGGCATGGAACCTCTTTTTTCTTATGTGCCATCGGAAAGCTATGATGATTGGATTGTCGTGGAGCCGGCAGAGACATTTTACCATGCAGCCTGCAAAGCAGCAGACGGGAATTCGAGAGTTCATTGCCTGCATGCGTTTTTTCAAAATGATGATGAGTTGTTGAATCAAATCCATCAACATGCAGGAGAATCAATTGATCTGATTGTATGCACATCATTGCTACATGAGCTTGAATCGAAATCTTAAAAGAGGCGTTGGTAATGAATCTCCAGAAAAACTCGGTAGAATTGCTGTTCCATCTGGCAGCGGGTGAACTCACGGAGGAACAGCTGAAAGACTACAAGTATCTGAACCTTTTGGAACTCAAGGAACTCGCCGCACAGATGCCGATCAGCAGCGAGGCGTATGTTGCGTTGCGCCAGCGACTGTTCACGCTGATTGCACATCATCTGGTCGGCCTGCATCGGAAAATCGTTGTGGGCATCATGGGAGTGGAGTCCAGCGTCTGGATCGGGGATGAACTTTATCATTTGCTGGATCGTTCCGAGACGTTCGTTCCATACGTCTTTTCTTTGCGTGCTCGCACGCAGCCAAAGGAAGAACTGGCGAACCAGAAGGCGTATGAGGCTTTCAATCAGAACATCCGGCAGAAAGGCATGCGGCTGGTCGAAAACTTTGATTCCGAGGCGCAACGAGAATACACATGGGACGAGCTCCCCGTCCATCCAGACATCTGTATCTGGTTGCTTCCGTGGATGTTCCTGTTTCAGGGCGACCTGCGCGTCTGGAATTTTCCACTGACGACGCTGCATACGCTGATTCCTTACGGTTATCCTTGTACGTCTGACACTGAGCATACATTTGATGCCACGTATTACAATCAGCAGCTTCACAATCTCGCCTGGCTGATTTTCTTGGAGTGCAAGGCTTCACGGCCATTGGCGGCGCGCTATTGTTTCAGCGGGGATGCGAACTGCCGCTATACGGGCTATCCGAAGATGGATGCTTTCTTCGTGCCGGAGGCGGGGGAGAAAGCGCCCTGGGACGAGCTCTTGAAGGAGAATGGCACGCCGCAGGCGAAGAAGATCATCTATTCGCCGCATCATTCCATGCGCAAGGAAGACATGCTCACATTTTCGACGTTCGAAGCGAATGGCCGCTGGATGCTGGAGCTCGCGAAGAAGTATCAGAAGGAGACGGTCTGGGTTTTCAAGCCGCATCCGCAACTGGGCATCAAGGCCATCCGCTATGGCGTGTTCCGCGACCAGCAGGAGTGGGAGGCGTATCTGGCCGAGTGGGAAGCGCTGCCGAATGCGACGGTCCAGCTGTCTGGCCCCTACCACCGCCTGTTCCAGGAGTCGGATGCCATCATCAATGACAGCGCTTCGTTCATGGTGGAATACTTGTTCGTCAACAAGCCGATGCTGGAGCTGCGTCGGCCGGAGCAGGCATTTGACGAATTCGGCCAGATGGTTCTGGAGATGCTGTACCAGGTCGACGGCAAGGACACGGCAGGCATCGAGCGCTTCCTGCGGGACGTCGTCCTTGACGGCAAGGACACGAAGCGCGAGGAGCGTGCCGCATTCTTTGCAGAGCATCTCGACTATTATCACGAGCTCGGCCATACTGCGGCCGAGAATGTCTATGGAACGCTCTACGCACAGCTCCTCATAGATGGCGGCGTGCAGCCCTGAGCTAGTGTTGCAGTTTTGACAAAAGTACATAGAAACAAGACGGGGTGACTGCCAAGCGGAATGCGGCAGTCACCTCGTCTTGTTGAAAGGGACCTCACAGCTGTTCCAGCACTTTTGCACGGAGCTCCATCGGGACGGAGACGGCCTCTACGGCCTGCTGGGCGGTCAGCTTCATGTTCTTCATGATGTTGCGTGCAGATGCTGCCCAGGTCTGTATCGTGCCCTCGGCTCTGCCGCGCGCTTCACCTTCGGCTCTGCCACGCGCCTCGCCTTCGGCTCTGCCGCGCGCTTCGCCACGTGCTTCAATCTGGTCTAAAAGAATTGATCTCATCGTCATCGACGCTCCTTCCCCTATAGCATCTTTTGCTTCTTTGAATCGGACATCTTCTGTCAAGAGAGCCATCAAATCCAGCATTTCCTTTGCATGTCGGACATATTCTTCGCTGGGGTGGTACTCTTGCTGCTTGCGCATCTGGCTGAAATATTCCGCAACCATGCGGAACGGATTTGAAAATTTTGCAATCACGTCATCGGGGAGCCATGCAATCTCTATGACGTTGATTTGGTAGTCACTGACATAGGGTTCCAGTCGTTTCGGGATCTGAAAGCATTCCTTCAAGCGGAGTGGCTTTTTCCAGTGTTGTTCCCATCCGAAATAGAGCACGACCGTGACGACGGGATACGCATTTTGTCCTTCTTTTAACGGCAACTGGTTCCTGTATGCTGCGCCGTCATAGCCCATGATGCGGAGCGGCATCGTCTGATCGATGGCTGACTGGTTTTCCAGTCCGAAGAGCGCAAGGCGGAGTTCGTTTCCTTTCCAGAGCTTCGCGACGTCGCGTTCCTGTTCGCGGAGCCGACCATCTGCATTTCTGCCATCGGCTCACCATCCCTTCTTGCGTCTTATTTTACAGGGATTTTGTTTGAAAAGCAAGATGCCTGTTTTTGAGAGGGGGTGCCTTGTCCTGCTAGGACGGCTGTGCTAACATATGTGATAGATGTTAGGCGCGTGGTGCGCTGTTCTCAGTCGACGGAGGCGTAAGTGGATGACGAAAGAAACACATTTCATCTTCGATCTTGATGGTACCATCACGCAAGAAGAGACCTTGCCGCTCATCGCTGAGCATTTCGGTGTCACCGAAGAAATCAAAGCGCTGACGCAGCAGACGGTGCTCGGAAAGATCCCGTTTGCAGAATCTCTTGCCTGGCGCGTCCGCATCTTGGGCGCGCTTCCTGTTGACGAAGTCGCGTATCTGCTCGCCCGGGTTTTGTTGCATGAAGGTGTCGTGCAGTTTGTTCATACGCACAGGGAGCAATGCAGCATCGCGACAGGGAACCTCCGGCCATGGATTGAGAAGCTGGCGGCACGTCTGGGATGCGCTCTCGATGCATCAGAAGCGGTCATCGAGAACAACCGTGTGGCAAGCCTCAGGCATATCCTTTGCAAAGAAACTGTGGTGAAGCGTTATCAAGAACTCGGTCATCGTGTCGTATTCATCGGCGACGGCAACAATGATATCGAGGCCATGCGCGTGGCGGATCTTTCGATTGCTTCGGCACTGACGCACGACCCTGTGCCGGGCGTGCTGGCCGTGGCTGACCATCTCGTATGGGACGAGGCGGCCTTGTGCAGACAGCTCCGTCAGTTATCCTGAGCTGTGCGGGCATCGGCTCGCGCCTCGGACTCGGCAAGACAAAGGCACTCATCGACATCGGCGGCAAGACGCTGATTCATTGGCAGCTCGCCCTGTTCCGCGTTGTCGAAGATGTCCGAGGACGGCGTCTATGTCAGGGTGGACGAGACGGGGCAGGTTCTTTCGTTCTCACGGAGCGAGGGCGATTATGAATGAATATCTTTCACAAATAGATAGATTGTTAGCACAGGGGACATTCTGTATTTCGCGGGGGTTGGTCAACCTGTTCATGGGTGACGGTCAACGTGTCGGGCGATGACAACTCGTAAAGCCGCGAAACCCTAGTGTTTTCGCGGCTTCACGGGATTTTTCTTGCTGGCGTGTGACGGGCGTGACGGGCATTTGCATTTGTTTTGCGAGAAAAACGGGGAGCATAGGAAAAAGTTTTGATTTGACCGTCACGCCCGTCACCAAGATGTCTTCCAACGCAGAAAATCCCCATCGACACCAGATGGTATCAACGGGGACGAGGTCAGATTTCCGCTTTGCAGTTGTCTTTGCCGATGAAAAGGACCTCACAGCTGTTCCAGCACTTTTGCACGGAGCTCCATCGGGACGGAGACGGCTTCTACGGCCTGCTGGGCGGTCAGCTTCATGTTCTTCATGATGTTGCGTGCAGATGCTGCCCAGGTCTGTATTGTACCTTCGGCCCTGCCGCGAGCTTCACCGCGAGCTTCACCGCGAGCTTCACCGCGAGCTTCCCCACGTGCTTCGATCTGATCTAAAAGAATGGATCTCATCGTCATCGACGCTCCTTCCTTTACGTTTTCCTTTGCTTCTTTGAAACGGATGTCTTCGGTCAGCAGTGCCATCAATTCCAGCATTTCCTTTGCATGCCGGACGTATTCTTCGCTGGGATGGTACTCCTGCTGCTTGCGCATCTGGCTGAAATATTCTGCAACCATGCGGAACGGGTTTGAAAATTTTGCAATCACGTCATCGGGGAGCCATGCAATCTCGATGACGTTGATTTGGTAGTCACTGACATAGGGTTCCAGTCGTTTCGGGATCTGAAAGCATTCCTTCAAACGGCGCGGCTTTTTCCAGCGTTGCTCCCATCCGAAATAGAGCACGACCGTAACGACGGGATAAGCCTTTTGTCCATCTTTTAATGGCAACTGGTTCCTGTATGCTGCGCCGTCATATCCCATGATGCGGAGCGGCATCACCTGGTCGATAGCGGATTGATTTTCGAGTCCGAAGAGCGCGAGCCGGAGCTCGTTCCCTTTCCAGAGTTTCGCGACGTCGCGTTCTTGTTCGCGGAGCCGCCCATCTGCATTGTAGGTCGATCGCGGCAGGACATCCGTCAGTTCATCTGGACGGATGGCCTCGTCGCCTTCGAAAAGCCCAACATTCAGGATGTTTGCAAATACGTCAGCATAAGCAAGCAGCTGCTTTTCAGCGATATCCTTTTCTGCCATCGAATCACCGCCCCTTCCTGATTCTTATTTTACATGGGTTTTGTGGAGAAAGCAAGACGCGGATATCTGATGTTTCAGCTTGCTTTTTTCGTGATTCTTTGCTAGACTGAAGAAAATTGAAGATGTATTCCACTAGGGGAGCTTTTGCTGAGAGACGTTTCGTCGACCCTTGGAACCTGTCGGGGTAATACCTGCGTAGGGAAGTGGCACGCGTTTGACGTCAGACGGGGTACCACCGTCTGGCGTTTTTGTTTTGTATTTTTCAGGAGGTCTTTTTCATGGCAACACAGATGCAGCTGGCTCGTGAGGGCAAGGTCACAGAGGAAATGCAGCGCGTCGCAGAGGAGGAGCATGTCGCGGTCGAGACGGTGCGCGAGCGCGTCGCGAAAGGCACGATCGCCATCTGCGCGAATGTGAACCACCTCGCATTTGGCAAGTTCCAGCCGCGCGGCGTAGGCGAGGGACTCTCGACGAAAGTCAATGCGAACATCGGGACGTCGAGCACGTTCCCGGAAATCGCGCCGGAGCTCGAGAAGCTCGACGAGGCGGTGCGTTGCGGCGCGGATGCCGTCATGGACCTCTCGACGGGCGACGGCATCGACGAGTCGCGGCGGCGCATCATCGAGCATTCGCCGATCATGGTCGGCACGGTGCCGCTCTACCAGGCGACGGTACGCTCCATCCGCGAGCATGGCGCCGTCGTCGAGATGACGGACGACGACATCTTCGAGACAATCGAGGCACAGGCAAAGGACGGCGCAGACTTCATGACGCTGCATTGCGGCGTGACGCGCGCGGCTATCGAGGCGATGCGTGCGCAGGGCCGCGTCATGGACATCGTGAGCCGCGGCGGCTCGTTCATCGCGGGCTGGATGCTGCACAACGAGCAGGAGAATCCGCTCTACGAGCATTTTGACGACATCCTCGACGTCTGCGAGAAATACGACGTGACAATCAGCCTCGGCGACGGCATGCGGCCGGGCTGCACGGCGGACGCGACCGACCGCGCGCAGCTTACGGAGCTCATTACGCTCGGCAGCCTCGTCGACCGTGCCTGGCGGCGCGGCGTGCAGGTCATGGTCGAAGGGCCGGGCCATGTGCCGTTCGATCAGATCAAGGCGAACATGCAGCTCGAGAAGCGCCTCTGCCGCAACGCGCCGTTCTATGTGCTCGGCCCGCTCGTGACGGACATCGCGCCGGGCTACGACCACATCACATCGGCCATCGGCGGCACGCTCGCGGCCGCATCGGGTGCGGATTTCCTCTGCTACGTGACGCCTGCCGAACATCTCGCGCTGCCGACGATCGAGGACGTGCATACGGGCGTCATCACGGCGCGCATCGCGGCACATGCGGCCGACCTCGTCAAGAACGTGCCGGGCGCGCGCGACTGGGATCGCAAAATGGCGGAGGCGCGCAAACAGCTCGACTGGAAGGCACAGATGGAGCTCGCCATCGATCCGGAGCTTGCCCGCCAGAAGCGCGGCGCGCGCAATCCGGAGGATGAGAAGGCCTGCTCGATGTGCGGCGACTACTGCGCTGTCGAAATCATCCACAAGTATTTCGACAAGCGGGAATGCCCGTTTGATGATTGAAACAAAAGTTACAGGAAAATCTCACATGTTCTGCTATAATAGTAGAAAAAGAACCGTTGAAACAGGGGGACATGTGAAATGAAGAAATGGGCCATCATCTATTCGTCTGTCACGGGCAACACGAAGAAGATCGCCGATGCCATGGCGGAGGCGCTCGAAGACAACGTCGACGTCTTCCGCGTGCAGGATGCGCCGCAGAAGCTCGACAACTATGAAGTCGTTCTGCTCGGCTACTGGCTGCGCCTCGGCGCGCCCGACCCGCGGATGCTGAAATATCTGCCGATGGTGCACGATGCGCGCGTCTGCTTCTTCCAGACGCACGGCACGGATCCGACGAGCGAGCACGCCATCACGTCGTTCGCGCGCGCAGGCTACCAGCTCGGCAAGGGCTGCGAGATTCTCGGCACATTCGGCTGCCGCGGCAAGATCAACCCGAGCCTCTTGGAGCATCGCAAGAACGCGGGTCCGGACGACCCGCATGGCGGCCCGCAGAGTCTCGAGCGCTGGAAGCTCGCCTCGACGCACCCCGACGAAGGCGATGTCGTGGCGGCGAAGGAATTCGTCCATGCCATGCAGCGCAAGCTCCAGCTCAAGCAGAAGTACCTGGCCGCGAAGCAGGCAAAGATGGCAGCGGCAACGGCGGCAGCAAAGCCGGAGGCAAAAACAGAATAAAACGTTTTCCGTTCAGAATCGTAGATAAAGTTGCAGGATTTTGGATTGTTCCATCCTGCTTCTTTTTTTATACTATAGATATAGAAATCTTCTGAAAGAGGTGGGAAACGTGAGTGTTGCCATCGAAATCGAGAACGTCATCAAGCGCTATGGAGACCTGACGATCATCCCGGGGCTCACGGAGCATATCAAGAACGGCGAATTTTTTACGCTCCTGGGGCCGTCGGGCTGTGGAAAGACGACGCTCCTGCGCATGATTGCCGGATTCAACACCATCGAGGGCGGCGAGATCCGCTTCAACGACAAGGTCATCAACGACATCCCGGCGCACAAGCGCAACATCGGCATGGTGTTCCAGAGCTATGCGATTTTCCCGCATCTGACGGTGCGTGAGAATGTCGAGTACGGCCTGAAGCTCCGCAAGATCTCGAAGAGTGAGATGAAGGAGAAAGTCGACAAGATTCTCGACGTCGTGCAGATTACGGAGTATCAGGACCGCCTGCCGGAGCGTCTGTCGGGCGGCCAGCAGCAGCGCGTCGCGCTCGCGCGCGCCATCGTCATCCATCCGAGCGTGCTGCTGATGGACGAGCCGCTCTCGAACCTCGATGCGAAGCTCCGCATCGAGATGCGCTCGGCCATCCGCGCCGTGCAGAAGCAGGTCGGCATCACGACGGTCTACGTCACGCACGACCAGGAGGAGGCGCTGTCCATTTCTGACCGCATCGCGGTCATGAAGAAAGGCGTCATCCAGCAGACGGCGCGGCCGCATACGATTTATGCGCGGCCGTACAATACATTCGTCGCGACGTTCATCGGCCATTCGAACCTGTTCCGCGGGCGGCTCGTCGCACACGAGGGTGGCCTCGCGGCGGCATTTGCCGATGGCTATGTCTTGCCGATGCAGGGGCTTTCGAGCGAGGCGGCCGAGGGCATGGACATCATCATCGCTGTGCGGCCCGAGGAGTTCTCCATCCGCAGCGAGGGCGAAGGCATCCGCTGCGGGGTTTCAAGCAAGGTCTTCCTCGGCAAGTACATTCAGTATGGCCTGAAGTTCTCCGATGACATGCTCGTGCCTGGCCAGCCGTCCATCGAGTACAGCCAGGACGTCGGCCATGCCGAGCACATCCTCGAGGTCGGCGACGTCGTTACGCTGCATCCGAATCCGGCGAAGGTGAACCTCTTCACGGCGGATGGCAGCCACAGCCTCATGGAAGGTGTGGTGCGCGATGAATAGAAAGTTCCATTGGGATTTCTGGGCGGGCATCACGGTGCTCTCCATCGC